>NZ_JBUPVZ010000019.1:0-53363 GCF_055486375.1 Bacillus sp. 11C | reverse complement strand
CGAACACGGAAGTTAAGCTCTTCAGCGCCGATGGTAGTCGGGGGTTTCCCCCTGTGAGAGTAGGACGCCGCCAAGCAGTTTTGTTATTTCTACCATGTTTGTTTATGAAGCTTATATTATTCCGCAGTAGCTCAGTGGTAGAGCTATCGGCTGTTAACCGATCGGTCGTAGGTTCGAATCCTACCTGCGGAGCCATTGCTTCCATAGCTCAGCAGGTAGAGCACTTCCATGGTAAGGAAGAGGTCAGCGGTTCGAGCCCGCTTGGAAGCTTATCTAAAATACGTTGATCTTATGCAGTTTCCGCGAGATATGGAACTGTTATTTTTTTTGTCTAAAATATGTGGGTGTCATACGGGTGGCAAATTAGAGTATTTCTCTAAAATGTCCCCGTTTTTAATATATTATTGATTGCATCAGCAACTAAAATATCTGACTCACGGTTAGCGTGAGTGTAAATATTCAATGTGGTTTGGACGTTAGCATGGCCAAGCCTCTGAGAAATAGCTTTAATGTTTAATCCAGGTACTTTCCCAATTTGATTTATTAACATTGTTGCGTGTGAGTGTCTCATATCATGAAGACGTCCTGGCTTAATATTGTGCCTCTTAGTGAATCTCTGCCACCAAGTATTAGGTGAGGTTGGATACTGGGGTTGCCCCATATCCCCACCAAATAACAAAAGCTTATCTGTTCCTCTCCACAGTTCGCCCAACAGTAATTTATTCTTCTTGATCTCTCGTAGCAAAATAGCTGCTTCATGCATTATATCAGGCGGCATCGTAACTTTACGGAAAGAGTTACTTTTAGGATCTTTAAACCGATAACCTTTCTTCTTTGTATATTGTAAAGACTCATCAATTCTGACTTCATTAGTATCAAAAAATAAATCTGTTTCATCGATTGCCAATAGTTCACCTCTACGAAATCCACCAGTAAAAGCAAACTTAATCATAACTCTGTTCCTCAATGGAGCGTGTTCATCTAATAACATAAAGATTTCCTTTATTTCTTCTTCAGTATAAATTTCATATTCATTGTATTTTTGTTTTGGCCGCTTTACGTTTTCAGCAGGGTTTTCTTTTATAATTTTCCACTCAGCTGCTCTTCCTAAGATATCTCTAATGATTCGATATCTTGCATGAATGCTTGACGTTGAGACATCATTTTCCCGTTGATATTCTTCTAAGAAATTTAATATGTGAATCGGCTGAATCTCGTCTAAGTACATGTCTCCAAAATAGGGTTGTATTTCTTTCCCCATAATATATTCATAAGTTTCACGAGTTTTATCATCGAGATGATCTAGGGCGTATTTTTTCTCCCAGTCCTCTATGAACATATTGAATGTTCGTTTGTGTGGTGTGATATAAGCGCCGGCTTCAACTTCTGTTTTGAATTTATACCATTCACTCTCCAAGTAATTGCGCAGCTTTTTAGTGGTTTTTAATAAAGCTGGATCCTCTATTCTAATTGTTTTGACCTTTCTTTTACGCTTGCTCTTTGTACCGATATCAACAACTAATCGAAATGACTTTTCGCCTCTTTTTTCAATTGTTGGCATATAAAATTCTCTCCCTTTCTTTATTCTTTTGAATCATAAATGATTGGTACTTAAAGCTGAATAACTTACGGAAGTACATATCCAATCTTTTTTCCGCAAAAGGATGAGTAACCTGAAAAAGATCAGATATGAGACTTATAGATTCCCGCTTGGTTGCCGGTAATTTAATGTTTTTCAGCATAAAGCTAGGTACAGCAAAGTGATACATAAATGCATTTGCTTGATTCTCCTGTAATTCTCTAAAAAGTGGGGGTAATTTGTATTGAACACCCACATGATTTATGTGATGGCACAGTTCATGGGAAAAGTCTTCCCATTGCTTTTTTTTGGATAATCGTGAATCAAGAATAATGCAAGCCATTCCCAGCAGTTTTACTGCTACAGATGAACGATTTTTGTAATGGACTATTATTTTTAACCTATCTGCAATTAGTTCCAAGTCCCATGAACCAGGCTCTGTAATACCGATGCCGGTGTAAATTGTTTGTATTCTTTCCTCAAGAAGTGATAAATGATACAAGGTAAAGCCTCCTACTAACGAAATGCAAACTTATGTTCGGTTTTGATTTCTAAAGAAAAGCCCCAAAATAGGGCTTCTTTTTAATGCTCTAAGTTAATTTTTAAATCAAGATCGTCATCTAAAGCATGTGCGTCCTCATCAACCGGAAGATTGAATCTCAGCCGAATTGAATCTAAATCTTTTATATCCTCTTCGTTTTCAAAAATATAAAAGACGGATCCACTATCATTTACTTTCCCCACATACTCTCCAAGAAACTTTTCATTTTCGCTAGTAGATGCCTCATCGATTTGTACCCCATTGCTTGTTGCTAATTTTGCATCATCTAGGCCGAAATAAACTACTTTATCTGATGTATTTTCCGCTTCAAGTTGAACCTCAATAAAAGGTGTTTGTTCGTTGGCCACAGCTGCAATTACTTTTTTTACAGTTACTTGCATCGGGCCAGTTTTCGCAGTGGCTTCTTTATTGCTGATGGCCATTACTTTCGCTGTACCGCTCTCAATTTCATATACATCCCCAACTTTTTCAGGTCCATTAGTAGAGATGTCTTGGCTTTCTGATGTGTTGGTATCAGTTGTATTGTTTGTGTCTACTGATGATGTAGAAGACTCTTCACTATTTTTGCATGCTGCTAGCAATATCAGTGAAGTGATTAATAGTAAAGTCCCCAATTTTTTAAACAATTTAAGTTCCCCTTTTTACTCCAGTTAAGTTTTCTTTATCTTTCATTTAACTCAATTAATGTTAAACAGTTTGTTTTACAGTGTGCACCTTTCATAAACCCTTGATATATCTATGTTTTTAGGGGGTGCAAAAAGTTTTATTTAACACTTAGACTTCTTTTTATTAAACAAATGTTTAACGAATGTTTTACCAGAAGAAGAATTAAAGAATTAAGAATAAAGAATAGCTGCTTACTGTTCGTCAAACTCTTTTTTCAAAAGATAATACAGTAGCTCTTTAGCTTGTTCTTTCGAGATCTTACCATCACGACCAGCTATTAAGGTTTCAGGATCATTTAAAATTTCATCGAGATCAATTTGTGCATCTGTGCCTTTAAGAAGAAAATCAGTTGATACACCTAAAATGGTGCTTAATTTAGTAAGGGTTTTTAAATCAGGTTCAGCCTTACCGATTTCATATTTTCCATACCCTTGTCTCGTAATTCCTAAGAAATCTGCCATTTGTTGCTGGCTATATCCTTTGGAGGTACGGCATTTTTTTAAACGTTCTCCAAACATAGTAGGTTCCTCACTTTATTGGCCTTTGACATTTATTATATAGAAACAATTAGTTTCGTAAACGAAAGGAAACAAAAAGTTTCATAAAAGTGTTGACAGAAACTATAGGTTTCTTTTATTATTAACAGCGTAGAAACAAACAGTTTACAAAAAGGAGGTGATGATTTGAAAAAGACATCTGCTCTTACTCAATATTTAATTAAAGCTAGAAAAGACCGGAACCTTAGTCAAAAACAAGTTGCTGATCTATCTAAAGCTGGAATAACCAGTCAATACTATGGTTTGATTGAGAGAGGTGAGAGACAACCATCACCTTCTGTAGCTATGAAACTTGCTCCGGTACTAGGTCTTGATTGGACTATTTTTTTTGAACAGGATGTAAACCACAGGTTGCATAATCAAGATTCTGCTTAAATGGAGGTATTTACATTGAATCGAACTGCTTTAACCCCTCAAGAAGCCGCAGACTTTTTGGGGGTTCACAAGGAAACAATTTATATCATGGTTAGAAATGGTCAGATCCCTCATTTCAAAGTTAGAAAGAAAATTTTCTTTCGAGTTGATTCTCTTAATGAGTGGATCAAACTACAGGAGCAAAACAGCATGAAAGAGTTAGCATAACCGCTTCTAACTAAAGTTTACCAATTGCAAGCGAAAAATTTGGTAGAAAAAGGAGAGGTTTAAAGTGAAATTTGGTAGAGCACCGAAAGCACTAAAAAGCGCTCGTAAAGAGGCGGAACTTACACAACAGCAGTTATCTATGGACGATGAATTATTTCTTTCTCGTGAATCTGTATCTCATCAGGAATGCGGCCGCCACAAAGTTCAGCCGGAGGTGGCCCAGTATTTTGCTGAGAAACATAATGATCCGCGTCCTGCTCTTGAAGCTGCTTCTGATTATACAGGGTGGGGACCTTTAATCCTGGACGGGGAAACAGCCGATTTGCACAGGGTGAATCTTCTTGTTCAATCCAAGATACAAATGACAGAAGCCTTGGACGCCTTACAAAATTCAGTTGAACATATCTCAGTCAATCCCAAAACATTGTCAGATACAAAAATGATTGAGAAATCGATTCAGGAATGTTTAGACGTCATAACAGCTTTAACTCAACTAATCGTTGTTCTCTGTAAGGAATATTCGATTTCGTGGGTCAAGATGTGGGGCAAGCATAAAATGAAGCTTTTAACGAGGGGGTTAATCAAAGGTGCTTCTTGAGGACATGGTTTTGAAACAACATTCTAATTCAGCAAGGCGAGAACAAATATTTATTGAGGAATACTCAAAGCTTTTGATCAGTGATGTTGCTAACGGAGATATAAAAAAGGCGAACGAAAGGATTAATGAACTTCGCAAATCTGTAAAACAACTAGATCACTACATAAAATCCAAGCGAGACTTCGATCGCATTGTAGAAGTTATACCATCAAAAGATTTTTTTGAAAAAAAATTAGAGGGGATGATTTAAATGAAATTTGTATTATCTGCAAGCCGATTAATGAAAGCTTCTGAGGTTGTGAATCATTGTCGGGAAGTAAAGAGGAATCCAGCACAGATTCTTCTGGTGAATGCCGAGGCGAAGAAGGCTATTGAAAATATAAAAAAGCAGCAAGCTCCTACACTCACTGCTTAAGGAAAATATAAAACGTTATGAAAGTATTATATCGCTCTTTATTGAGCACGGCAAGCTTGTTCTTGTCGTCAGGCCAGGGGGAGATCTTTTTTATCCATCCTAAACCCCCTTTATTTTACCACCATCTTCTCTCTGGTCTGACGATGCGTACAAGCATCAGAAAGGAGGGTTTTCGGTGTATTACCTGGTTATTCCGCCAAGGAAGTGCCCTAATTGCGGAAAGGTCGAAGAACAATCTTACAAAATTTATTGCAGCAAATGTGAACACAAAATTCCTGATAGCGTTCAGGAACTACTTCAAAAAGCGAAATAAAAAAAGCTCGCTTTGCAGAGCGAGCCGTAGAAGGTGTTACAAACTTTGGTATTGATAGTGTACTGTATCACCTTCCAAAAATCAAATCTTTGGAGGTCTTTGACAAATGAATGAAGTTTTTTACACTGAGCCATTTAGTGATCATCGTCGCGATCAAATTAATCTTACCACTGTAGGTGGATCAATTTCCTATGATCTTAAGGGGAATCCATGTTTTCACTTCCCGACAGCTGAGGCGCGAAATGAGTATCTTTCTCGCAAGTTTAAAGAGAAAGGACGTGAAGCCAAATGAAAAAGGAAATTAAACTGCTCAAATTAGAACTTCGAAATTTTAAGGGGATTAGACATTTTACTCTTGATACTCAAGGCGAGAACGTCAAGGTCTTCGGTGATAATGCGACAGGAAAAACAACTTTGTTTGATGCTTTTATTTGGCTCTTATTCGATAAGGACAGCCAAAACAAAAAAGATTTTCAGATTAAAACTCTCACAAAAGAAAACAAGCCTATTAGCGGACTGAATCATGAAGTCAGCGGCTTGTTTTTGGTAGATGGTGCTGAATTATCTTTGAAAAAGGTGTACTCCGAGAAGTGGACTAAAAAGCGGAGTAGTGCTGAAGCCGTATTCTCTGGCCATACCACTGATTATTTTATTAACGAAGTACCATCAAAGAAAAAAGAGTTTAATGATCGAGTCAGCTCAATTATTGAAGAAGATAAATTCAAACTTATTACTTCCCCATCATTCTTCAATGAGCAATTGAAATGGCAAGACAGACGGAAGATTTTACTTGAGATCAGTGGCGATGTAACAGCCGAGGAAGTATTCAGTAAAAACCCTTCTGTGGCTGCCCTGGAAAGCATCTTAAAGAAACGGTCGCTTGAAGAGCATAGAAAGGTGATCGCGGGAAAACAGCGTGAAATAAATAAACAGCTCGATGCAATACCGGTAAGAATCGATGAAGTCCAGCGCACAGTCGAAGATACATCTGGTCTAGATGAACAAGAATTACATGACGAGATAAATTTTCTTCAAAAAGAAGTTGAGTCATTGGAGGAGAAACTTCGTTCAGCTCGTAATGGTGAAGCTATTTCTGAGAAGAGGAAAGTAATTCTCCAGCTGCAGAATGATCTTCAGGAAATTAAAAATGGTCATCAGGAAAAAGAATACAAAAAGATCAATGAGATTAAAGAGCAGCTATACCCTGTGAAAAGCAAGATTGATGAAATTTCAATGGAGATTAAATCGAATCAGCGGCAGTTATCACTTGAAAAAGACAATTTGGATCGATTAAATACGGAAATCGAGTCGCTGCGCCAGAGTTGGTGCGACAAGAATGAGGAGACGTTTGATCAACATCAAACTGAATGCCCTACATGCGGCCAAGAATTACCGAAAGAAAAAATTGATCAAGCCATTGAAAAATTCAATTTTCATAAAAGCCAAGCTTTAGCTGAAATCAATGAAAAAGGCAAGTCGGTTAAGAGTCAAAAAGAAAAGTCTGAGGATGCTATTCAGGAATTAGAAGCTGCAATATCTAATTTGCAGGATGCCTATAAGAGTGAAGAAGAGACTTTATTATCACTTGAAAAAGAATTAGAGGGCGCGCAAAGCAATAGATCAGATATTTCAGCGGATCCAATTTATCAAAATAAACAAGCTGAAATTGAGGCCGTCCGGAATGAAATTCAGCATTTAGAATCTTCCGTAGATCAAGCCGTTCAATTGATTAAGGATGATATCAACAGTAGAAAACAAGAGATTTTGCTGCTTCAAAAAGATCAAGCAAAAATTGATCACGCAAGGCATGTTAATGATCGGGTAAGGAAGCTTGAGCAGGAACAAAAAGAGTTAGCAGAACAATATGAACAGCTACAACATCAACTCTTTTTGACTGAAGAATTTGTTCGCACTAAGGTGCATCTCCTCGAAGAGAAGATAAACAGTAAGTTTAAATATGCTCGTTTCAAGCTCTTCAAGGACCAGATCAACGGGGGACTGGAAGAGACATGTGAAACCCTTTATGAAGGTGTGCCGTATTCGTCCGGCTTAAACAATGCTGCACGTATTAACGTTGGCTTAGACATCATTAATACCCTTAATGATTACTACGGAATCACTGCTCCCATTTTCGTTGATAACTCTGAAGCGGTGACGAAATTGATCAACACAAATTCACAGATCCTCAGTCTGATTGTTTCCGAGAAAGATAAACAGCTTCGTGTTGAGTTTCAAGACGAACTCGTTCAGGAGGCAATCTAATGGGAGCCTATTACATTATCGAACATGTTGAGACCAAAACTACTAAATCGTTAATTGTTGCTGACAGCGCACAGGATGCTTACAGATGTCTTGAACGTGGCTATTATGACGAGTTTGACAGTGAAATCAAAGTTGAAACTCATGTAAGTGTCAAAGAAGCATGTACTCCAAGGGAGAAGCAACTATTATTGACTGCGCCACAAGAGGGGGATTCAAATGAATAGCCAGAATCAATTGGCAATTATTCAAAAAGATATAACTGATGATGTGAACAAAAGTTTAACCAGATTGCAGGACGATGGTTTAGTCCTGCCTTCTAACTATAACGCAAGTAATGCTTTAAAAAGTGCTTTTTTTAAACTGCAAGAAGTAAGAGATAAAAACGGAAAGCCAGCATTGGAAGTGTGTTCTAGGGAATCAATAGCTAACTCTTTGTTAGATATGGTTGTTCAAGGTTTAAGTCCAGCAAAGACACAGTGCTACTTCATAGTTTATGGAAATCAACTACAACTTAACCGTTCTTATTTTGGAACACAAGCTGTGCTTAAACGGCTGACCAATGTCAAGGATATTTGGTCAAACGTAATTTTTGATGGTGATGTATTCGATTACGAGATTGTGGGCGGACGCGAAAAGCTACTTAAGCATGAAACCAAATTCCAGAACAGAGACAACGAAATTTTAGGGGCTTATGCAGTTATAAAAACAATAGAAGATGAAGAAATATTAACTGTTATGACGCGTAAAGAAATTGAAACTTCATGGACTCAAGCGAAAACAAAGAGCGTTCAAAACAAGTTTCCTCAGGAAATGGCCAAAAGAACTGTTATCAATCGTGCCGCAAAATCTTTTATAAACACAAGTGATGACAGCGATTTACTTGTACAGGCGATTAATAATTCAACAGAAAATGAATATGACAACGAACGTGTAGATGTAACTCCAGCCGAAGTACAGAAGCAAATTGAGGAAAACGCAAATACAGAGATTATCGATATTGAGCCAATTCCGGATCCATCAACAGAACAGCCAGAGTCCCAACCAACAAAAAAAGATGAGAAGCCCTCAGTCTTTGAATCGGACGGACCAGATTTTTGATTGAAATTACAGCCCTGTCATCGAGTAGTAAGGGGAATTGCTATCGGGTCACCGATGGTAAGACCCCACTTCTTTTGGAATGCGGCATCAACTTTAAACAAATGCAGAAGGGGTTTCAGTATAAAATTTCTCAATTCGCTGGCTGCCTTGTTTCTCATGAGCATGGGGATCACTGCAAAGCAATTAAGGATGTTCTGAAAGCCGGCATTGATTGTTACATGTCTCCTGGGACGGCCGGGGCAATTGGCATTTCTCATCACAGAATAAAGCCTGTGCGCGCTAAACAGCCGTTTAAAGTTGGTTCTTGGTCTATTATGCCCTTTGACGTGCAGCACGATGTGGCGGAGCCATATGGCTTCCTGTTGGCTAATGAGGACGGTGACAAGCTTCTGTTTGCCACTGATACCTATTACATCAAATACAAGTTTCCAGGACTCACTCACATTATGGTGGAATGCAATTACTCGAATGAAATACTGAATGAAAACATCGAAAGCGGCCGTACACCGCCATTTATGAAAAGACGACTCTTACAGTCGCACTTCAGTTTAGAAAACGTAAAAGAGTTTTTGAAGGCAAATGACTTGAGCAGGGTTCAGGAAATTTGGCTGCTGCATCTTTCTGAATCAAACAGCGACGAGGAGCTTTTTAAAGAAGACATCATGAAATTGACTGGAAAGGTTGTTTATATACCATGACTGACAATGACTTAATTGCTGTTCCTTACCCTTATTGTTATGTGTCATTGGCCAAGACAGTGGCCCCAGATATGCGTAAGGACACACTACTAATGTACGTTTCAACGTATTTTCGAAAATATGAACCCAATCTTACTCTTGTGACAATCAAAGGGTTAAAAGCTATCTGCAGAAAGAAATAGCGATGGAAAGGAGGCGAGGCCCTTGGCTGGATGGGTGAGGCTATATAAGTCAATGGTCGATCATGAGATCTTTACAGATAATGTCGGCTTTAGGTTGTTCACTTTCTTAATTGCCAAAGCTGCGTTTCAGGACGGTATGAAGATTAATGATTATGAATTAAAAAAAGGCCAGTATATCCGCTCATATTCAAAACTATGTGATGACTTAGCGATTAAAAAGGGCAGAGGTTTAACAAAATTCACAAGAGCCGCAGTCAAAGCTGCAGCTGAAAGGCTTCAGGCAAAAGGAATGATTACTGCAGAGGAAACTGAATACGGAATGCTTTGGACTGTATTAAATTATTCAAAATTCCAAGGTACTGCTGAAGAGCCTACATATGAAAATAAGGCTAAAGAAAAGCCAAAAGCACCTCAGCAGAAGGACGAGGGCTCGACTTCTTTCCAAAAAATCGAAGAAAAATTCACTTCGAGAAAAGGCTCTCTATTTTTATCTGCTGTAGATACAGCGGCAATCAAAAGAGTCATAGAGGCAGAGATACCTATCGACGATGTTTTGACTTGGATAGATGAAATTTTTGATCAATATAAACCTAAATATCCAGGAGACAAGATAAATTCTTTTTCTTACTGTGAACTAATTATTCGTGATAGATGGGTTGCTAAACAAAGCGAAAAACAGCCTTCTAATGTCTCAGAATTTAGGCCGCGAGGATCGATACAAGAAAAAAGCTTTGCTGCTCTCGAGGATTATGCTAGAGAGAACGGCATTAAGGTGAATTAGGAAGGTGATTACTTTGGAAAAAGCAGAAGCAATGAAATTATTGTTGCGGCTTTCCGCAGCATATCCGCGTTTTGATTTAAGCGGCGATGTTGGGAAAGAGCGAATTGAATTGTGGATGGACCATCTTCAAAAAATGCCGTTCGAAGCCGCAAAAACAAAGATAAATGAGCATATTGCAAATAAACCATTCCCTCCAACAATTGCGGAGATTAGCGTCAAACAACCAGAGAAAAATGAATTTTTAGAGCAACAGAAAGAGTGGGAACGAAATGCAAAACATGCTAAAAAACCTTGAAGCAGAAGAGAGCCTGTTGGGCTGTATCCTTGTTGAAGGCGAGCTGATTAAGGAAACCACTTTGGAGCCAAAGCATTTTGCAGATGAGCGGCATAAACGGATTTTTAAGGCTATGCGTGATGTTGATTCCTCCGGACAGCCTGTTGAAATGGTGACAGTAGTTACAGAGTTAGGGGATACAGTCGAAGCGATCGGTGGTACCTCTTATCTTGTAGATCTAGCAAGTGCGGTTCCTTCTGTTATTAATTTTGAAACCTATCAAACATTAATCTATGAAGCTTTTAAACTTCGAGATATGCAAAAAACAGCGCTTGATTTTGCAAACAACCCAAGCGATGAGGGTATTTTGCAAGTCTATCAGAAGACCGTGGAGCTGCAGGAGATTGGAATTAAAAATAATCGCACCAAGATGGATGTTTTAACTGAAATATACAACGACATGTATCAAGAGAAAGGCGAAATAACAGGAGTGGAAACTGGGCTAGCTGATCTAGACGCTATGACCGGAGGCTGGCAGGATAGCGACTTAATTATCGTAGCTGCCCGGCCTTCCATGGGAAAAACAGCTTTCGCTCTAAATTTGGCCCAGAATGCGGCGTTAAAAGGTGGAGTTGTGGATGTTTTTTCTTTGGAGATGTCCGACCGTCAACTTGTTAACCGGATGCTCAGCAATTTAGGTTCAATCGAAGGTACAAAATGGAGAAACCCGCACAAGTATTTCAGTGAAAAAGACTATGAAAACGCGAATCGGGCCATCGGTGAATATGAAAAACTAGACATCTATATTCACGACAAACCGTCACAGTCAGTGGCTGATATTCGTTCTGCCATTCGGAAGACCACAAAGGAACACCCGGATCAAAAGCATTTGGTTGTGATTGATTATCTTCAATTAATCCGACCTATTGGAAAATTCGAAACGAAAAACTTAGAGGTCGCAAGCATAACAGGCGAATTGAAGAACATAGCCCGGACATTCAATATTCCAATCATTCTGCTCTCTCAACTTTCTCGCGGTGTTGAGCAGCGACAAGATAAGCGGCCGATGATGTCTGATCTTCGAGATTCAGGCAGCATTGAGCAAGATGCCGATATCGTTAGTTTTCTCTATAGGGATGACTATTACGATAAGCAAAGCGACCTAAAAAACATAGTGGAGATCATTTTTGCAAAACAAAGAAACGGCTCGGTTGGCACTGTCATGGCTGCCTTTATTAAAGAGTACGGCCGATTCTTAAACCTTGATAGACAAATGGAAGAGAAGCTCGCTTAAAAGAAAGGAGCACATATTATGCCTTCAGATATAACACAGACTGCCACAGACGAGCGGCGGGAATTTTTAACGAATGAGCTTATCAAGTATGGCCAGTATGAATCGGAGGACGGGCAACAGCTGTATGAACTGTCTTTGCCGGAACTGGAGCGGCTACATATTAACGTTAAATGCAAGTTTGGCCGTGAAATGTCCTTCGAGGAGGGAGATTGATGCTCGGCACGCTCCGCTCCTTAACATTCATAATCATGAACGCGGATTTAATAATGACTGAAATAGAGCAGCTGGAATCAGCTGACGGGAGGTAACAGCATTGATTAGTTTTACAGTTTACGGTGAGCCAGTAGCCCAAGGGAGACCGAGAGCCACCACGGTTAATGGGATGACCAGGCTATATGATCCAAAGAAATCAAGAGACTTTAAGCAATATGTAAAGCTGGCTGCTTCAGATTATCGGCCATCTAAATTGCTAGAAGGACCACTTGAATTGTCAGTAAGGGTTTATAAATCCACTCTGAAAAGCTTCAGTAAGAAAAAAGTTGCAGAAGCAGAACAAGGGCTGTTAAGGCCGAGCAAAAAGCCAGATGTTGATAACTATATAAAGGGCATTAAGGACGGACTAAATAAAGTCATCTGGCATGATGACAGCCAAATTGTAGACCTTCATGTCAGTAAGTATTATAGCCAAAATCCAAGAATCGAAATACAGGTAAAGCCACTATCACAAGAGGAGGAGCAGTTATGTCTTTCATTAATCTAAAATCTCTCGTTAAAAAGGTGAATATGAAGCCTAAAGGTATTACTGAAATCGTTTTGGAGGTCAGCACAAAAGAATTAGGTGGATCTAGGATTTCACGCCTTTCTGAAATGATTGATAAGGAAGTACAAGCTCAGCTGGAATCAGAAACAGTTCAATATGTCTTAGAAATAAATGCGAAAACTGAGAAACCAATTACAAATTACACGGTTGATCAAAGAGGAATTGTTAATGTCGCGGATCCTGAACCGGAACAACTTGAGGCAGAGTTAGGGCTCCCCGAAGAAAAACCAAGAATTGAAGAAAAACCAATGGAGATAGATCGAGAAATTGTTGATTCTTTCATCACTGAAGGTACGCCTCCAGTTCGTGATGGTTTTCCTGAAAATATTGATGAAATTGCAAAACGCCGTATTGAAGGGGAATCATACCGCAGGCTTGCAGATGAGCTTGGAATGTCTCCAAGTGCCACTATAGACCTCATTAACGAGTACAGAAAAGAAATTGCTCCAATTGCTGAAGCTTGGTGGGATTGGAAACAAGATCAAGCTGCAGAAGCGGAACCTTTGGAAAAAGAAGCGCCCCCTGTTCCTCTAGATCAAAACAATGAAGCTGATCCATCCTCCTCAGATGAAAAAGAGGAAGACAACCAGGATGAGGGCGAACACGGAGCGGCTTAATGGTCAAAAGGCAGCGGCGTTGGTATTTGCTGTTTCGCATGGAGGATGGACGAGCAGTCCACCTCTATGAGCCTTTAAGAAAATACGAGCTGCTCCAGCGGCTTAAAAATGGATGGAGGGTTATTGGTGGCTTCAAGGAGAGAGTATCTTATAAAACGTCTTACGGAAGATTTCATGATGGTTCCAGGACACGGACCGGATCTTTCTAAGATGACAGAGGAAGAACTTGAAAAGCGATTGAGATTTTTAGAATCTGCTTTCAAGATGGCTTGGGAAGAAGAGGACGAGGAAGAAGAAGAGGATATATAAAAAACCGCAGCACAAGGCCCCGGTTTAGTTAATCTCGACAATTAATTATAACACGGGGAGTGCTGCAAAATGAACCGACCTATTGAACTTGAAAACTTACACCAACTTTCCGTTGGAGACTTGATCGAACGAAACAAAATAAAGCTAGTTATTCTTGACGGTAAGGATGGCTGTGCATATTTAGCGGACACACCTGAATATGGCATTACAAACGTGCATACAAAAGGCAATGAATATACAAGAATCCATTTTGACTATGGATTTAAGAAGTAAAGCGGAGGGGACACCCTCTGCTGTTATTAGGGGGAGTGTTTATGGCCATGAAAGGCAAATGTCTCAGTTCAGACATTACACCATTAGACAAAGGGCGAGAATACTTCCTCTTCCCTTTAGGGGATAGCCACTATTATGTATCTAAATTTGACAGTGTAAACGCTCATTGCGGCGCCTATGAAAAGAAACATTTTCAAGTCATCGATGCGGGCTTAGGAGAAGAGCCGACTGCAGGTAATTATGAGCATCTGGATTCTTCAAAGATTTACAGCGCAGAACTTATTTGGATGGAGCCGGCTTATGCTCTCTTAAAACCGCTTGGCACGTATTATGTTAAGCCGCGGGCTCCAAGGATGACTCACTGTAATTACTACTATGATAGAGAGTTAACAAAATACGGAGGGATTTACCCTCTTCATTGGTTTATCAATTTTCAAGAAATGGATGAGACTCCGGTTGATGAAATAGAAGAGAAAAAGGAGCTGCCGGCAAGTGAATGGCAGCAAATGAGCTTGTTCTGAGATAAGGAGGAGCCAATATGAAAGATAAGATTCAGAAAATCGAAAATGAATGCAGGCAGCATATGGGGCTATCTCTGGCCTCAACGGAGTGGCTGATTGATACGGTTAAGCAACAGCTGGCCGTCATTGAGGAAAACAAACGGCAGGAAGAAATAGCAGTTAATCAGTTCAAACAGGCCCAGCAAGATATCCGGCGCCTGAGCGGGGAAAGTAGCAAGTATAAAAAGGCTTTACAGCAAGTTATCAAGAATCTGCAATTCACAATAACAGCTGCTAAAAATGAATTAGAAGGTGAGAATAATTGATAAGAATTTATGAAAAAAGTGATTCGCAGTTTTATAACCTGGCTGCTGCCTGGTCTAAACTGACTCACCTTGATAAAAACTTGTTTGAAGTGAGCGCCATCATTCTGGCGTCGAATCATCAAGAGGAAGAGGCGGAAAAAGTAGCTGCAGCGTTGAAAGGATCAACAGCATCGAGAACGGAAAAATTCACTTCTGTTATGCCTTGTATCATGGTTTGTTTACTGTGCGAAATACAAGTTTTATCAAGGGAAAATGAATTGATCAGATAGAAACAAATGAAAAATATAACGGGAGAGATAAAAATGATCAAAGTAGCGGTTAAAGACAAATTAAAACAAGCGGAATTTGAGGCGTCAGGTTTTACAGCGGAAGAAACAGGTAAACTGTTGGCACAATTGCTTTTCTACATGAAGAGTGAAGCAGTAAAAAGCGTTGATAGTAAGCAGCCTTTACGTGTACGTGATTTGAATAATAGAAGTATTTCAGATGGGATTGTTCACAAGACAAATATACATCAGGATCCAAAAACGGATAATGTCCCATCTGTACCCGAAAAAACAGTAGCCCGGGCAGAAACACCTCGGCCGCGCCGTGTTGATTTGCTGAATAGTGAGCGGACATTAACAACGCCGTTGGCTGATTTACTAGGATCCAATCAGAAATTGGAGAATGAACCGAAAAAGTATACTTCGACAAGTGAACGGAGTATTTGTAAGACCAAGTTTTCATGTCCATCTTGTAATTTAAAAAAGGACAAGCAAGTCCCTAATGGCTATAGATTTACTCCTTGTGAGGACTGTGGAACTTTGGTTCGTATTCGTCCGGCAAACCAAACTTGGGGGGCTTTTGATGACGAGGGATATCAGTACCACGCTGATTCAATTTATGTACCGCGCAAAGAGAGTGGGGAGGGCCTGAAATGAAACCGACTGAAGAATTTAAAATGCGGTATGTGTACAAACACAGGAAGACAGGCGAAATAAAATTTCACGTCGAAGACATCGAAACGCTTGAAAACGGCAGCGCTAAAAACATGAGATATATTTTCAGAGAACACGGTTATGAATTTGTTGGCAGGAATTTGTATAGCACAGTAGATTTATACAGCAAAGCAACGGATGCGGTTAAGGGCGTTGAACTGTATGAGGGTGATATCGTTGAAGTAGAGGGAAGTTGGAATACTAAATGGCTGGCGGTGGTGAAATTCGGTCGATATATGCAGGATGGCAGCGGCGGAGAATATGAGGGAACGGAATGCTTAGGGTTCTACGTTGAAGCAATTGACCCAGATCAAGTCGATGAATGGGACTGCCGTATCATTAGCGAATATCAGAAACAAATGTCCTTACTGGAGTGTTCGTCTTTAGAATGGACTGGAAAGAGCATATATAGCCATCCTGAGTTAGTGAAAGGGGATAAATAAAATGACTTCAATTGTGAAAATGGAGCAAAAACATATCGACTTTATGAACGGCTGCGCGGACGGCGCTACAATTTGGGGATTCGCAGAAGCGGAAACAGCAAGGGAAATACAAAGGTTTGATCCTTCTTTCCTGCAATTTATTGAGGATATGGACGAATTAGGGAAGTATGATCCGAAGGTAAGGGAACTGACAGGAGCGGAAAGGCTTCCGTATTTCGGGTGTGTGTTAACGCATGATGGCTATGCTTATATCGACAGATGGGAGAGCGAAAACAAATGAAAAAGATCATATTTGCTTTAGTTGCTGTTATCACATTAGGGGTTACGATTTTACCAGAAGGCGCATCGGCTGCCTGGTCAGGCTATCAAACAAGTAAAAAGGTGAGAATTTATACAGATGCCACAACCTATTCAACGCGGGCCACTTCAGTGGATTGGAAAGCGCAAAAAACAACGTCAGGCCGTGTGTATTACTCTGCTATGTTAATCAGAACGGATAATTACAGTAATTCAGGAGCGCAGCGGGGTAATTTCACATCGGGTACACCGTTAAAGAAATTCAGCTTATCAAAAACGCGGCCGGGAACATATCAAGTCGTTATTAATCTATACAGTGATTCAAGCGAAAGAAAATACATCGGTACAGCAAGATCAGCAAAAATTTATATTAAGTGAATTTGATAAACTTCGCGGACATCGATCATGCTGCAGTAGCGGTGTGATCGGTGCCCGCTTCTACTATTTAGGAGGTATCACATGCAAGCAGCACAACAGTTGTCATTTATTCCGGAAGTGAATGAAAAGGAAGTGCGAAACACAGTCATCAAGGAACTGAAAACGTATAGATCACTAAAAATTCAAGCGGAAAATAGGAGAGAGCAAAAGGAAAAGGGAGTCATTGGGTTATTCCCGCAGCTGCGGAAAAGCACCGAATATAATGAGCTGAAGGTCAAGCAGATGGATAGGGCGCTAAAGCACTGCCTTGATCAAGACGAATACAGCATCATAGAGAAGAAATACTTATCTCCAGAAAAAATAAAGGATCTTGAAATCATGATTGAGCTGGGTCTCAAAAGAGATAAGTTCTATCAGGTGAAAAGACAAGCTATATACAACATCGCGACAGCGCTCGGAATAATCTGAGGGCTGTTTTTTAGTATGTATTCTAACCAATTGATATATTGTAAACTATTATAAAAGGAGGGAAGAAATTGTTACTTATTAAATTTGTAAGGCCTGACCATGTTACTTCTTTTTTAGATGGTTCTGTTTTCTTTATGAACACTGGTTATTTTATCGACTTAGAAAAGAGTACCAAAATTAAGGGAATTGGGGATAAATATGAAGGTGCCCTTTTTAAACATCTCGATACTGAGAATAGCATATTCATGATAGAGCATAAGGGTGAAAAGATTGTTATTCCTACAAAAAGAGGGTTTATGACTCAGATAAATGAATCATTTAGGTCACTTATGCTTTCTTGCTTCACTATCATTGATTATAGTTTAGATGATTTATATTTAGCTGATGATTTAAAAATTGAGAATGAAGAAGCTATTTATAAGATAAAACCTTCGATAATAGAGGGCTTAGCTAAAGAGTTTGAAGGTAGAATACCTATAATAATTCATGAACCTAATTTTTTCTTTGAAAGATTAAAAGAAAAAGCTTCGATAGAGAAAATTGCATTGCTAGCCGATACAGTTAAGTATTTTGACGAATACTCTAATTATCCATTGACTGATGAAGAAGTTGAAAAAAATATTTATAAACCACTTTTTTATAAGCGGAAATATTTTGAGGCTCAAAAAGAATATAGAATCATAGCAAGTAATCCGTCTGGAGAAGATAGTTTAACTATCGAGGTTGGAGATTTGAGAGAATGTGCAATGCAATTAAGCAGCATTCAGGATTTATATGGGGTTGGCATTACATCTGAAACTACTGAAAAGCACTCTGTATAAAAGAGTGCTTTTTTTATTGCTCTAAATACACCGATAAAATACCGATAAAAAGCCGACAAAACGGGGGATAAAATGGGTACTTTTTTAAATCGTGTTTTGTCATACGATAGAGACAAGAAAACGAACGTGAATAACAGTCCAAAAAGGAGATACCTACGGACGCTGATCTTTTGTACAGGCGATTTTGTACAGCTGATTAGTGGCCGTTTTTTTATGGCCATACCAGGAGACGCACCTTTCCTTTATCAAGTGTGCACTCGGATGTATCGAATGACTATGAAGGTCGTTAGCTTCACAGGAGGAGCGGCTGGAGTCTATGCAGTATTGCGCGCGATAGTCACGGGGAACGCAAGCGGTGAGATCCCGCTTGCAAGGAAAGTCTTAAACCGGCTCTCCATTTTCTTTGCTTACCTCCTGGGGGAAATCGGCGGGCCACAAATAAATAAAAGCGAATAGCGTAAGGCGGTGCTTATTCGGCAAGGAGTAATGAAAGATGAAGATGAGAGACGTTTTATCTGCTGACACGAAACAGCAGCTTAAAAAAGTGTTAAGTCCCTCAACAAAGGCAGATGAACCTTTGACGAGAAGGGATTGGGAAGAAATCATGGGAACGAGACGTGACACCTTCAGACGTGTAGGCGGCCGGATCCGGAGAAAGTGAAATGATGGGAACAGCCGTCATGTATCGGGAGTATGGCTGCCAGTGCTTTGGAGAGGGATAGGAGCACAAAAACAAAATAAGGGAGGAAATCGGAATGGCTTCATTAAAGGGAGTAAGCGCCAATCCAACAAAACAGAATCACATTTTAGGAGAGGACAAGATCGTTAGAGTTGCTGTCAAAAATGACAATGACTATATTGCAGGTCCTAACCTTATTCCTCAGCGGAAAGAGAGCGGGAAGTGGAAGACTCTTAACGCGAATTCTCCAAATCCACTTAAGCCCGATCAGAAGGATTATGATGATTGGGGCATCAAGGAGATGTTCGACAACAAAAAAGGCACATATCGCTTTAAAGTTGAAGTTGAGCGCTATGATTCCAAAGGAGATCCCGTCAAAACAGAAGGAACATTCTACACTGACGAGTTTTATATTAAGTAAGCATTCTAACTTGAATTGCTAAATATTGAAAAAACGCCTCCGATATAGTTTTAGGAGGCGATTTTTTATGAGTGAAACCAAAGAAATAATTAAATTTGGTGATATCAAAGACGCAGAAATTTATTTGCAACGAGTTGAAAAGGACATACATAAAAAAAGCTTCTCTGATCAAATTACATTTAGAGAAGAAATCAAAAAGCGTCATGATAAAAAGCAAATTCAAATGCTTTTGGGCAGGCTGGAAGATATGATCGATAATAAAAAGGCTTTAAGTCACTTTACTACAGCTTTTTTTGCAATTCTTTCTTTTATTTTGGGCGGTACTTTAAATTATGGACTTGGTCTTGCAGAAGTAAGTTTTGCTTCTACAATTATCATATTGGTTTTTTATACTGCGGTAGCGATTTGGTTTGCGCTATCATTTGGAGAATCAAGAAGACTAAAAAAATTAACCGGTTATAAAAGATTATTACAAGAGTGTTTAGATGAAATTCCAGATAAAAGACATTTTAGAAGAAGAGTATAAACAAGCACCAAACACCTTACTGAATAAGGTGTTTTTTTATTGGAGGCGAGACATCATGGATATTAGAACTATACCTGTAGAAAAGATTAACCCCGCTGCATACAACCCTCGTATTGATCTCCAGCCAGGCGATCCCGATTATGAAAGAATAAAAGCATCTATTGAACGGTTCGGTAATGTCGAGCCGCTTGTTTGGAACGAAAGAACAGGAAACCTTGTAGGTGGCCATCAGCGGTTCAAAATACATATGGAGAATAACCCTGCAGAGCTTACTGTTTCGGTGGTAAATCTCGATGATAACGAGGAAAAAGCCTTAAATATTGCACTAAACAAAACAGGCGGCGATTGGGATGAGTACAAGCTCGAACAAGTTTTAAGAGAGCTGGAAGAAAATAATTTTGATCTGTCCTTCACCGGCTTTTCAGAAGGCGAACTAGAAAGTATTTTAGAAGATCTGACAGAACATGCAGGGAACGGCGGGAAAGTTACCGATAATCATGAGATTGATCTTGATGATTACGAGGAGGACCAATTTGAACATACCTGTCCTAAATGTGGGTTCTCTTTCAATGAGTAGGTGAGCAACAATGAACAGTTATAGATGGTATCTGTCTGATCTGAAAAATGTTGAGCAGAACGGATTGAAGGTTTTTAGTACGTTTTCATGTGGCGGAGGTTCCTCCATGGGTTATAAGCTTGCTGGATATAACCTTCTTGGAAACTGTGAAATTGATCCGCAAATGATGAAAATCTATAGAAAGAATCACAATCCTAAATACTCGTTTTTAATGGATATCAGGAAATTCAACAAATTGGACGATCTGCCGGAGGAATTATTCGATTTGGATATTTTCGATGGATCCCCTCCATGCAGCGTTTTTTCAATGGCTGGTGATCGTGAGGATGCTTGGGGAAAGGAAAAAGCTTTCAGAGAGGGACAGGCTAAGCAGTCGCTTGATGATTTATTTTTTGATTACCTGGATGCAGTTGAAAGACTGAAGCCGAAAACCTTTGTAGCCGAGAACGTGAAAGGCATGATCATTGGTAAAGCGAAAGGGTATGTGAAGCTTGTAATAGAAAGAGCGAAAGAAATCGGGTATGACGTTCAGGTGTTTTTGTTGAATGCTGCCACAATGGGAGTCCCGCAAAGAAGAGAGCGGGTCTTTTTTATTGGCCGGAGAAAAGATCTGAACTTACCTCAGTTAAAGCTCTCGTTTAATGAGCGGCCTATCCCTTATAAAGAGTTTAGGAGCGGGCGTGGATCCAGATTGAAAGAGACATCGAAATTGTATAGGAGATGGGTGAAGAGAAGACCGTCAGATAGCAACATAGGTGATATAACGAAAAGGACAGAAGGGAAAGAATCTAATTTCAATACGATTTTAGTGAAAAACAGTCTAGTGCCGCCTACACTTGCAAGCGGTTCTGTCTTTGTTCGTTATGACGAGCCTTATTATATCTCTGAACGAGACATTATATTGATGCAGTCTTTTCCTCTTGACTATGATTTTATGAACGCTTCAGCGCAGTATGTTTGCGGTATGAGCGTGCCGCCCTTAATGATGAAGGGCATAGCGGAGCAAATTCATAAACAATGGTTTTCTTAATAAAAAAAGAGGGTGCTGATAACACCCTCCCTTTCTAAGCAGAGAGAAACTCCCTGTCAAAGAGCGTGATCAAGACGCGGCCGCGTTGTGGGAAAACATCACGCTCTCATCTCATATTGTAATGGAGGACAGGGAGGATGGCAATAGAAAATAGAAACATATGTTCCCTTTCTGATGACGAAAAAGAGAATCTCCTTCTCCTGCATAGTGCCGAGTTGTTAGAGAACATCAGTCAGTCTAAAGAGAAATACCGAAAAATTATTCAAGCAGGTATCGCCCAGTGGGTTAAAGACTTCCAAAGTGGCCATATCAAGGTGAATACTGTGGACGATTTAAAAAAGCTCATAGAGCTTGATATAGAGCTTCAGAAGGATGAGGAAATTTAAAAACAAACTCAAACTTAATTATGAGGTCCGGAGGTGGGTGAGATGTAATGCCGAGACCACGAGATCCTAAACGAGACGAAGCGTTCCGTCTGTGGGAAGAAAGCGGCGGAACCCGCTTACTAAAAGATATAGCTGAGGAGCTCGGTTGCTCCCCGTCACTTATTCGTAAGTGGAAAAACCAAGATCATTGGGAAGATAAATTGAATGGTAACGTTACTAAACAAAATGATAAACCCAATGGTAACGTTACTAAACGCCCTGGTGCTCCAAAAGGAAGTAAGAACGCCAAAGGGAATAAGGGAGGAAAAGCGCCGCCTGGCAATCAAAACGCCAAAGGGAATAAAGGCGGCGCAGCCCCCAAAGGAAATAAAAACTCTGTGCGCACTGGCGAGTATGAATCAATCCTATTTGATTTCATGGATGATACAGAAAAAGAGCTGTTTGGCCAGATCGAAACAGACCCGCTCTATCAAATTGATCTAACAATCAGGGAGCTGAGCCTTAGGGAGCGGCGGATGATGCAGAGAATAAGCCGTATAGAGAATGGCTTGAATGAAACGCAACGCCGCGTCCTTCAGCAATTGCGAAAGGTAAAAGACATCGTGCCGACCAAGGACCAGAAAACCGGTTTAGTGAAGCACCAGGCACTTATGAATGAGCGCCTTGTCGTTACTGAAATTGAAGAGGTATCTGAGCCGAGTGTAGATAAGATTCTTCGTTTGGAAGAAGCGATGACACGCGTCACTGATAAGCGGTTAAAAGCAATCCGCCAGAAATACGAAATGATTCGATCCATGGATGAGCACGAGCTGAAGCTACGTGGTATTTATCTTACAAATGAGACCAAACAGGCAGAACTTGAAAGGCTCACAGCCCGTCCGGTTGATAATTCTGTTCATATTACTATTGAGCGTAAGCGTAAGGATGAGGGCAAATGATTAACAAGGAAGTAAATCCACACTTTGAAGATTTTCTCTTTGATTGGAGTCAAAAGTTTCAGTTTTTAGTCGGCGGTTATGGATCCTCGAAGAGTTATCATGTGGCGCTCAAGATTGTTCTTAAATTGCTTGAAGAGAAACGGACCGTTCTTGTCGTGAGGGAAGTATACGACACGCATAGAGACTCAACCTTTTCCCTCTTTGATGAAATTATCAATGACCTTGAGATCGATCATATTGTTAGATGCGTTTCTTCACCAATGCAGATCCGCTTTCCAAACGGAGGCCGAATCATATTTAAAGGGCTGGATAAGCCGGCCAAGCTGAAATCGATCAATAACGTTTCTCTCATATGGATTGAGGAATGTTCTGAGGTGAAGTATGAGGGGTTCAAGGAGCTGCTTGGACGTCTGCGTCACCCAACATTGCCGCTTCATATGATTCTTTCAACAAACCCGGTCGGAGAAGATAACTGGACATATAAGCATTTCTTCAAAGATGACCGCCAAAAACGGTTTGTGCTCGATGATAAAGAGCTATACGAAAAGCGGACTGTCATAATTAATGACACCTATTATCACCACTCAACAGCGGACGATAATTTATTTCTTCCAGGAAGCTACGTGAAGCAGCTTGATGAAATGAAAGAATACGACCCAGACCTTTACCGAATTGCGCGGCAAGGTCATTTTGGCGTGAATGGGGTTCGTGTGCTGCCGCAATTTGAAGAGAGGCCACATGAAGAGGTTATGACAGCAATCGCTAATATTAACCGTCCGCTTAAGCGGGTAGGTATGGACTTTGGTTTTGAAGAGTCATACAACGCCGTTGTCCGGCTCGCTGTGGACCACGAAAAGAAATACCTCTATATCTATTGGGAGTATTACAAAAATGGAATGACGGACGACCAGACGGCTGAAGAACTAAGTGAATTTGCTGAGACCAAGGAGTTAATTAAGGCGGACTCAGCCGAGCCCAAAACAATCCGATATTTTCAGCAGCAAGGATTCAACATGGTGGGTGCCCACAAATATAAAGGATCCCGCCTTCAATATACAAAGAAGATCAAGCGGTTCAAGAAAATCATTTGTTCTGATCGATGTGAGAACACGATATACGAGCTGAAGCCGCTCACCTATGCCAAGGATAAATTGGGACACATCATAGAAGATGAGTTCACCATAGACCCGCATACACTTTCAGCGATATGGTACGCGCTTGATGATTACGAGGTAACCGATCTGAAAGAAGAATCAAAAGGAAGACCTAAACGGTCAAGACCACGAAGCAGAGAAAGGGGGGAAGTGAATGAGTAAATCTACAGTTAAAGCGCGAGTATTTAAAGCTGCTCCACCTAATGAAACAACAAAGCAGATTTATGAAGATGAATTTGCGGAAATGTACGGAGAGAACATCATACCCCCGCCGTATAACCTGAAAGAGCTTAAACACATCGCAGAGTATTCGACGATCTTACAGCAGTGTGTGGATGCGTACAAGACCAATATAGTGGGCTTTGGCTTCGAGATGAAATACTCAAAGGATATCAATTCTGATGAAGTGGATTCTGCAGAAAAAACGGCAGCGGATAAAGAATGGCAGCAGCTTGAAGAATTTATCAAGTATATTCATTTTGATGAATCAGCTGAAACATTACTCGGCTTTAGCATAGAAGACCGGGAAAAGACCGGCAACGGATATATAGAAGTGATCCGAGACGGAGCCGGGAAACCGGCTGGCATTGAACATATGGCATCTGAGTATGTCCGAGTTTGCTCATTATCAGAACCTATAGAGGTCCCATACAATTATTTTGAGTCAGGTATATTAAAGAAGATGCGGCGTCAAAAACGCTTCCGAAAATATGTGCAGATCATCAATGGAAAAAGGGTGTTTTTCAAAGAATACGGAGACCCTCGAATCTTGAATTCCGAAACAGGAGAATATGATGAAAAGACTCCTTTTGATAAACAGGCCAATGAGGTTGTGCATTTTAAAATAGGGAGCGGAGCATATGGGAAGCCGCGTTGGATTGGCCACATTGTTAATTTATACGGTGCGCGTAAGGCTGAAGAGTTGAATTTTATGTACTTCAAACAGGGCCGGCACGTTCCCGCTGCTATAACCATTGAAAATGGAATGCTGTCTGAAGACTCATATAAGCAACTGCAGGACTATATGAACGGTCTTGAAGGTGTGGAAAACGCTCATAAGTTCCTTTTGCTTGAAGCGGAAGGGATAGCCAAGGGGAAAAACATTCAAGGTGATGAGGAAATCACGCCAGTTAAAGTGGAAATCAAGTCACTGGCTGAAATCCTTCAGCAAGACGCATTATTTCTTGAATACGATCAAAAGAGCAGGGACAAGCTCCGCTCCGCCTTCCGGTTGCCACCGCTCTATACTGGCGAAGCCCAGGACTATAACAAGGCGACAGCTGACACGGCGAGAAAGATCACAGAGGAGCAGGTATTTCAGCCGGAAAGAAAATTGATCACCGGTAAGCTGAACGCCTTATTCTTGAATGATCTTGAAATCCACAAAGTGGAGCTGCAGTTAAAAGGACCGGATTTCCGGGATCCTATCGAGATAGCAAAGGTTCTGACTCCTTTTATTAATGCCGGCGCAGTCTCGCCGAATGATCTGCGTGATCTGGCTGGACGTATTCTTGGTAAGACGCTTGAAGAATGGCCAGAGGAAGAGTACAGCAGACCGATAGGCAAAAATACCGCCGCGCCCGCTTCTGATCCGTTGGCTGCGCTCTTTAAGTCTAAAAGCGGCACTCCTAATGTAATCGGCATACTAAAAGACATGCGGGATGTTCTGGAGGATCTAAAGCAATGAACAAAACGGATAAGCTGCTGGAGAATTTAAATCTCTTTATTCAAAAAGCCGAGGAAGATGAGAGAGAGAAGCTCGTGGAGGTCGTACCTGATTTCCCCGGCCTTTCTAAGATACCCGGCTTTGTAGAAGAATATGAAAAAGGCATTGCCAGATTGCTCAGACGCCAGCGTAAGAGGTTTTTAGATGGGCTGAATGGTTTTATAGGTAAAGACTCAAAAGAAACGCTGGAAGCCATTCTGATGTTTTTTACACAGAACTTATTTGCAGAAGATGACTTCGAGGAAGAATTTCAGGAGCTTACCGAGGGATTTCTACAGCAGACCGTTGAGGAACTGGCCGGAGTGATAATGGATTCATTGGATCCAGATGTCCCATTTGAAGCTTTATCAACCAGGGCAGCGGATTGGATCAAAGGTTGGTCGGAAAAGCTGGCTAAGATCATGAAGTTGAATACTCATGAGGCAGTGGAAAACGTGCTGACAGATGCTATCGAGGACGGGGCATCTATCCAGGACATTGAATTGACTCTCAAAGACATGCCGCAATTCGATCGGGAGCGGGCCCGGACCACGGCCATTACTGAAGTGCTTGCCGCTTCCTCTGCCGCGCAGCATGAATCTTATGCACAATCGCCGGCAGTAAAGAAAAAGAAATGGCGGCACAGCGGAGGGAAGAAGAACAACCCGCGTGAAAATCACATCGATCTTGACGGTACAGTCATTGGAGTAGATGAAGAATTTCAGATACCAGGCAGTAGCGAAACCTGCATGTTTCCGAGGGATCCTAAACTATCAGCAGGGGAGCGGGTTCATTGCCATTGTGTTTTGTCGCCTGTGGTAGATAACGAGATTTTAGGATTGTCAGCTGAGGAAAAAGAAGAAATTAGAAGAGAAGCCTTAGCAAACATGGAATAAAATAGTATAATTTCCTCATTACTAAAAGTGGGGGAGCTATATGGTATTACTAAATATTACGTGGGAACAGGTTAGTCAGTTTATATCATCTATTTTTAATTCCAAATTTATTACCAATGCAATTACCTCGTGGCCGTTAGTCATATTAATAATTGCACTTTCCTTCAAAAAAGGAATAATAGAGATCTTGAAAAATAGGAAAGTTCAAGTGGAAGCAGGGGGAGGAAACGGATTAAAACTCATTGTAGATGAGTTGTTAGAAACAACTAAAGTGAATTTAAAAGAAGCATCTAAAAAGGTTCAAAAAGATGAAAAAGATGAAAAAGCATTAATACACATTCCTTTATCAATGAGAAATGATAAACAAATAATAGAATCAGTGAGCAAAAAGGCGCTATTAGATCCAGTCAAAACTATTGAAGATATTTGGAGTGATTTCACAAGGGATTTAGAAAATATCATAGCTCTTGTAATGAAGCATACTGATTTGACATTCGAAGGCGACACTTATCACGTTATGGATGTTCTATACGAGAATAAAAAAATTTCAAAACAATCGGCTGACGCTATAAAAAGTTTATTTATCATTTCTCATTCAGTAGAAAACGATAGTATGAAAGTAAAAGTAAATGAAAGGCCCCAATTTGCAGAAACAGCAAGAGAGTATTACATCATTTGTGTGCAGTCGCTCGAACTACTCCGTACTGAGTTATCAAAATCACTTGCATCAGAAGACCTTCAATCGTGAAGGTCTTTTTATTTTGAAAGGAGGTGAACAACATGCCAAGAGAATTGGTAAACGCAAAAATCACGCATGTTTCTTACGTAGATAAGGCTGCTAATCAAAAGCAGTTCTTTTTTATGAAGTCAGAAAAACAGCCGGACTTTCAAAAGGAAGTCAAGGTCATTGCAAAAGAAGCGGACGAGCAAAAACTTGTGTACGGTATCGTATATGAGCCTGATACAGTAGACGCTCACGGGGATTTCATGACAGCTGCAGAAATTGAAAAGGCCGCTCATGGCTTCCTGAAAGATGCCCGTGAAATTGATAAGCAGCATGACTTTAAGGGCGGTGTTGGCGCGGTGGTAGAGTCCTACGTCGCACCTGCAGACTTTGAAATGAATGGGGAAACCATCAAAAAAGGATCATGGGTCCTTGTGACAAAAGCCTCCGAGGAAATATGGGAGGAAATCAAGAAAGGCGAGATCACCGGTTATTCAATGGCCGGCATCGCAGATATTGCAAAACAAGAAGAAAAGCCTATTTCTCAAGAAAAACACGACGAGAAAGGGCTTTTTAATTTGCTCAAAAACTTTTTTACTGGCAATGCCCATCTTGCCAAGGGCGCTGTACAGGAGAAATATGATGAAGGACGTAAACGCCGTGAGTTTTGGGCGGCACAAGATGCGTTAAACTCTGCTTTATTCAAATGGGATTACTCCGAAGGTATGGAGACGGATCCCGAAAAAATTAGAGAAGCCCTGCAAGACTTTGTGAATATCGCCCAGAATGTATTGATTTCCGATGACATTTTGAAAGCGATTGGACCAAAGCCTGAAGAGCTGCAAAAGGCCGGCCGAAAATTCTCGGCTTCAAACTTGCAAGAAATTAAAAGCGCTCATACTGCTCTCGGCAATTTGCTGAGTCAGGTAGAGACGGAAGGAGAGGAAGAAGAAATGAACGCAGAGGATGTAGCAAAATCCATTGCAGAAGCATTAGATCCAATTAAGAAGCAGCTCGCAGAATTAGAAAAAGATGAGGATCCTAAAAAGAAGAAAGACGAGGAAAAAGTAGCTGAGGAAGAAGAGGCTAAGAAGCTGAAAAAAGCCATCACAGACGCTGTTCAACCGCTCGCTGATCGTATTGAAGCGATTGAAAAAAGCCGTGGAATCTCTAAACAAGATGAGACTTCAGAAACTGAAACACAAGTTAATAAATCAATCTGGTCAGGGCTCCTTTAAACCCTGACTTTTTTTATAAGGAGGAAATGAAGTGACAAACCAAGAGGCAATTAGAAAAGCAGAAATGACGCTGTCCAGCTTAAAAAGTGGCGGCTTAATGAATCCTACTCAGTCAAAAGAATTTATTCGAATGGTTCAGAATGCGCCAACTATTTTAAAGGACGCACGCGTCATTCCAATGGACCATGATGCACAAAAATTTGAGAAAATCGGCTTCGGGCAGCGTGTATTAAGAGCTGGAGTAGAGGGAACTGAGCTGACAAAAGATCAAAGGGTAGTTCCAACGACAAGCACTGTCCAGTTGAATGCAAAAGAAGTTATTGCTGAAATCAATATTACTTATGACACACTCGAAAATAACATTGAAGGAGATGGGCTTCAGAATACAATCATGCAAATTTTAGCTGAACGTGCTGCGGTTGATATCGAAGAACTGATCGTAAACGGAGATACAACTTCATCTGATACGTTTCTTGCTCAGATAGACGGTATCCGTAAACAAGCCACTTCTCACATTGTTGATGCAGCTGGCGAAGAACTGTCACGTCAAACATTTAAGCGTGGATACAAGGCTGTTCCGTCTAAATATTTACGAATTCCACAGGAGTTCCGCTTCTATACTTCTCCTGGTATTGAGGTTGAATGGAAAGATCGTGTCGCTGATCGACAAACGAGCTTAGGGGATGCAGCTGTTCAAGGTGGGCTTTCTTCCGCTTTCGGTGTTCCAGTCAAGGGAATTGCGAACCTGCAGCCTTATACGATTGGCGAAGCGGAAACGACTTCTGATGTTTCTGATATCATCCTTACACATCCGAAGAATATTATTCTCGGCTTCTCCCGTAATATCAGAATTGAAGTGGATAAGGATATTAGAGCGCGTAAATTTATCATCGTCCTGACAGCTAAGCTGGACAGCAAATTCGAAGAGGAAGATGCTGTTGCCAAAATCGTGAAAGTGAAAGAGTAGGTGAGGAGCTATGTATACAGCTAAACTCACTAAAGGCAAGAACTATCACGTGATGGACAAGGTTTTTAAAATCGGAGAAGAACAGCCGGTTTCAAGAAAATTGTATCTTTACTTGAAGCAAAACGAAGCTTTCGAAGTAAATGAGGTGCAAGGCGAGAATAATGGCGGTGAAGAACCGATAAATTATACAGAATCTCAATTGAAAGGTATGCAAAAATCGGACCATGAAACCATTATTTCTAATCTTGGTGGCAATCCGTCTGACTTCAAAAACGCAGACGAAAGAATTGCCTTCATCCTTAACCATCAAGAAAACAGCGGGGAGTGAGCTGCGTGCTGATCACTCCTGCTGACCTAAAGGGATACACTGTTTTTGATTCCGTAAAGGATCGGTCTGATTCCCTTCTTGCTCAGGACATCATAGAAGCTATAGCTGATATCACCTATCAAGTTGGCCATGATTTTTCTGGTCCTGAATATGATCCGCTCCCTGAAAAGGTTCGGCTGGCTTTATTGAAAATGGCGCAGTATTTTGCGTTAACAAATTCCGATGAGTCAATCACCAAAGGATATACAACCGAGAAGATCGGTGACTATTCATATTCTCTTGGAAACGGCAGCCCTATTCAAAAACCAGACGTCTACACACTCATTAAAGATTATGTGATACCATCTGAGCCAAGTTTGGAAGGTACAGAAGTAAAAATGCGGATGAGGTCCATATGAGCTATCGATCTTTATTAACTCATCGATGCGATGTTTATCACCTGCAGGAGAAAGCGGAAAACAAAAAACAATCCTTTGGGGTGCCGGTTGAAGATGTTCAGCCGGCTTTTTCATATCCTGAAGTTCCAGATATAGCTGGCCAGCCGTGTTACTTCACAGAAAAGAACCAATCCATTGTGCAGCAGGAACCGAACACGGCCATATATCAATCATTTCTGGTCCACTTCCCAGCTTCTGCAGATATCCGCTTGAATGACAGGATTATTTGGGATGGCACAGCTTATAAATTACAGAAGCCGCGGAAGATCAAGAATCATCATTGGGAAGTGACGGCAGTCCGGGAGGTGGAATACTTGTGAAAATAAAGGGACTTGATCAGTTCATACAGTCATTAAACCGGGCTTCTCGAGGAGGGCTGCAAAGTAAATATGAGCAGTGGCTTGAAGCTATGGGTTATGAATTTATTGATATCGTACTAGACGAAATCATCAGGACAAAAACAGTAGATACTCGCCGCTTGCTAAATTCCTTTCAACGCGGTGACCAGGACAATATTTTTTCAATGACATCAGGCAGCTTAAAACTGGATGTCGGAACAAATCTGGAATACGCCTCCTATGTGAATGACGGGCACTTTACAATTGATCCGTCTAAAAATCAGGACCGTCGGTGGATCCCCGGCCGCTGGAAGGGTGATCGGTTCGAGTATGATCCCGCCGAAAGAAGTTCTGGAATGCTGCTTAAATTCCAATGGGTGGACGGGTCCGGCTTTTGGGATAATGCTATGGCCATCTTTGAACTAATGTTTGAGAGAAGTCTTGAGCGGAAGCTGCAGCAGTGGATCGATGAAGAATTTTAAGGCGGTGCTGCCATGAATCAAGAAGTGGGCTCAATTATGGGCTACCTATACAAACTGTATCCTGTACAAGTGTATAGTCAAGAAATACCGCAGGACTTTGTTGTCCCATCTCTTTACATTCCTCCGGCTTCCACAGTCGATGGGGTGGACACAGTATCTACGTTTCAAAAATCCTATGTTTTAAACGTGAAACTCTTTCACAAAAACGCGCAGGAGGCTCATAACGAGGCGGAAAGGATTGCGGATACACTTAGAAGTAAGAGAGGATTAATTCCGCTCATACGGGAATCTGGTGAAGATACGGGCGAATTTATTCGCTTATCACGTATAGAAATCCGTATCTCAGATGATTATGCGAGCATTGTTTTAAATTGGACGAGTCGCTATTGGTATGAACGAGAACAGCATCCTTCTCTTGAAAACTTTGATTTTACAAGCGGGGTGAAATGATGGCCACTAAAAAAGAGAAAGCGGAAAACGCTTTTTATATTAAGAATTTGCGAGAGCACAGTCGAGAGCTCTTTGGGGTAAAGCCCGAGGTGTTTGACGGTGCTCTTTTTCATGTAGAAAAAAACAGCATCACTAAATCAGAAGCGAAGAAGCTGATCACTCAGTTTCTTCAGAAGGAGGTCAAATAGATGAACGGCGGAACATTTACAGTCGGCAAGGAAAAAGAGCGTGCCGGTATTTATTTTAACTTTAAAACGACCGCAGAGGATCGGGTATCAGTAGGCGAACGTGGAACAGTGGCGCTGCCGATAGCATCCAGCTGGGGAGAGGTTAAGAAATTCATTTCTATCTCTTCCATCGAGGATTTGAATAAAAAAGTGGGATTGAACATTGATGATCCTTCGTTGTTGCTTCTTCGTGAGGCAATGAAGAAGGCAAGCACAGTCTTGCTTTACCGTTTGACGGAGGGGCTGCGTGCTCAAGCAGACATTAGTGAAGGCGTAAAGGCAACCGCTCTTTATGGCGGGACTAAAGGAAATGACATCATTATCAGAATTACAGAAAACGTTATTGATTCTTCAAAAGTGGATGTCACAACCTATCTGGATCAGTCTGAAGTGGATAAACAAACAGTATCCAAAGCCGAGGAACTGAAAGCTAATAAGTTGGTCGAGTTTACGGGACAAGGGGATTTAACAGTTTCTATTCCACTAACAGGCACAGCTCCGGAGGACGTCAGCGGGGATCTCCCGGCATCTTCCGGGATCCGCTTGTCAGGTGGAACAGATAAGACACCGACAAATGCCGATTACACTGCTTTCTTAGAAGCGGCTGAAACTGAATACTTTGACACAATCGCGCTGCCTGTTGAGGATAATGAGCAATTGAAAGCGACGTTTGTTGCATTCATCAAACGGCTGAGAGACAATCAAGGCTTAAAGGTTCAAGGCGTACTCTCTAATTACAAAGGCGATCACGAAGGTATTATTAATGTCACAGGCGGGGTTCTGCTTGAAGATGGAACGGAGATCACTCCGGAAAAAGCCACTGCTTGGGTCGCCGGCGCCAGCGCGGGAGCGACGTTCAATCAGTCGCTTACGTTCGTAGAATATGCGGGAGCGGTGGACGTCCTGACACGCTTGGATAATGATCAGGTAATTCAGCGGCTGGCGAACGGTGAATTCCTGTTTACTTATGATTCTCGAGATAAATCTGTTTCAGTTGAAAAGGATATCAACTCCCTAACAAGCCTAACAGCCGAAAAAAATAAGATGTTCCAGAAAAACAAAATTGTGCGAGTGCTGGATGCAATCAATAATGATCTGACATCACAATTGAAAGTATTGATTAAGTCCCGTAAAGCGAGTGGAAGCGACGTCCCTGCTACAAATGACGGCCTTCAGTTCGTGAAAACGTTAATTACTCAATATTTGAGTGTTCTTCAGGATAACGGGGGCATTACCAATTTTGATTCAGAGAATGACATTACAATCGCTCTGAATAGCGATCGTGACGGTTTCCTGATTGACCTTGCCGTGCAGCCAGTTGATGCAGCTGAGAAATTCTACTTTAATGTGGAGGTGAAGTAAGGTGGCTTTTAAAGCGCAGAATACGATATCTGGTAAAGAGGGACGCCTTTTCTTGGACGGTGAGGAACTGGCGTTTATCAAAACATTCGAAGCGAATGTGGAGAAAAATAAATCGGAAGTCAACGTTATGGGGCGCCGCATGACCGGTCATAAAACGACAGGCGCAAACGGAACAGGCACAGCGACATTTTATAAAGTCACATCCCGCTTTGTGCAGCTGATGCTAAACTATGTGAAGAAAGGTGAAGATCCTTATTTCACGCTTCAAGCAGTTCTGGATGATGCGTCTTCCGGCCGTGGAACTGAGCGTGTCACGCTGTATGATGTGAATTTTGACTCTGCGAAAATTGCAGGGCTTGACGTTGATTCTGAAGCATTGGAAGAAGAAGTGCCGTTTACCTTTGAGGACTTTGATCTTCCTGAAAAGCTGAAGGATACATTTTAATTTTGAGGTTCTTACACATTCAAAATCAAAAATTGTAACTAAGAGATACAAATAATTATATAATCAATACACATTCATGATATACTGGTACCAAACAAAAGTATTGCAACTGCTGGGCACAGCAGCTGTTTGGTACCAATTTCGTTAACATGTATTTCTTTCGCGAGAAATGCATAAAATAAAAAAAGACCCGGCGGCAACCGGGTAGGTACAATGAAAGTGAAGGCCCGTTAAGAGGGCTGGCTTTAAGGTGTTTAGTGATGATAGACCTTCCCCAAGTTTCTCAGGCTCAAGGGAGGTCTATTTTTCTTTCTTTGACAACGTGGCAACTAACATGCCAAAAGCAATCATTAAATAGATTGTTTCAAAAGTTGTCACTAGCATCACCCCCTTTCTGTTGGGGATGAGCCAGACCACCCTTAAGAAGCCGCTTCATTTGTACTTAAGCCATATTGTACCATAACACTCTCAAACTCAGAGAGTGTTTTTTTATTGCCTAAAGACAACCAAAACAAAAGGAGCTAATTAACATGAGCGAAAAACAAAACGAAAAAGTATATGATCTTTCATTCTTTATGCCAGGACAAACAATTGAAGCGGAAGAAGTAGAAGTGCTTATTTCAAAGCGGTTTGTGGACAAGCAAGGAAAGGTGATTCCGTTTGTGTTCAAAGCTATTACCACAGAACGCATTGACGAGCTGGAGAAAGAAAACACCACTTACAAAAATGTAAAAGGCCGCGGCCGTGTGAAAGATTTGGACAGCCAACGCTTCTATGCTCGTATTGCCGTTGAAACCACTGTTTACCCGAACTTTAAATCTAAGGAACTGCGCGAAGCCTACAAAACAGAGGATCCGGTGGAAGTTGCAAAACGTGTTCTTTCTGTCGGCGGTGAATATGCAAACTGGCTGAACAAAGCAATTGAGATCAATGGCTTTGAGGATGATCCCGAAGATCTTGAAGAAGCAGCAAAAAACTAATAAAGGACGGGGATAAAGAGACTGTGTATCTTTATTACGCTATGCATGAGCTCAAATATTCCCCGTCAGAATTACAAGAACTATATGAGGCGCCGAGAGAGTTCAAGGCGCTTTTATATGGTTTGATCAGTTACAAGCTTGAGCTGTTAGAAAAGGAAGCGAAGAAGGGAGGTAATTAACTATGGCTAAACTAACAGCGACGTTTGATTTACAGGATAAGATCACCCGTAAACTTCGAAAGATCCAAGGAAATGCAGAAAGACTTCAGAGGGCCGCTAATGGCCCTCTTATTTTTGATGCTGAGGATCGAACGGAGCGGGTTATGAGACGAATTGACCGATCAGCAAACCGATTGACTGGGCGTGCTCGATCGCTTGAAGTCGGTTTAGATGATCGGGTTTCGAATGGTTTACATTCTATACGCCAGCAAACAGAGGATCTGACTGAAGGCAGCCACGAGGTGACGGTTTCCGTTAACGATCAGGCTACACCGCGTTTCCGCTTAATTCGAGGAGGCCTTTCAGATTTGAATCGCTCGCATGCTGAACCTACTGTTTCAGTTCGTGATCGTGCTTCAAGCCAATTAGATGAGATCCGGCGCCATGTGTCTGATGTAGACAGCGAACATGCAGAGCCTACTGTTTCTATTAAGGACAAGGCTTCAGCGGTTCTGGATGCAATTGAAGCAAAGTTAGACGGTCTGAAAAACGCTGCTGTCACCCTGGCAGTTGGCGGCGGACTGTCGGCTGGTGCGATTATGGGCAGCGGGAAAAGTGCTATGTCCCAAGACGCCTATGTTTCTGCGACTTCGAAAGTCAGTAAAAAAGACGCTGCTAGAATGACAGACCAGATCTATTATGACAAGAAAGCGGGAGGATCCCGGGAAGAAGTCAGCTTATCTTTGAGAACCTTGTCACAACAGACAGGCGCATCTAAAAAAGCCCTGGCTGAATTGACTGAGTCGTCTAGTAAAATCGCACAGCTCATGAACGCTGATCAGGCGGAAGTGGACCGGGCCTTCAGTTCAATGTATAACAACTTGAAAATGTCCGGGAAAGACAGCGGAGATTTAATTGCGTATGTGTACCGGAACGCGGGTGACCAGGCTGACGATTTGCTGGACACGATGAATGAATACAGTTCCACTTTTAAAGACATGAAACTTACAGGCGGCCAGATCGCTAACGCCATGATTAAAGGGACAAAAGGCGGGGCCAGAAACTTCGACAACCTTGCTGACAGTATGCGTGAATTTAACATTCGCCGTACTGAAATGTCTGATAGTCAAGTAGACGCGTTCAAATCGCTATTCGGTGCCAAAGAAACAGAGAAGATGTTCAAAGGATTTAAAGACGGTTCTATTAGTGGTCAAGAAAGCTTATTTAAGGTTGCTGATGCCTTATCAAAAGTCAAAGACAAGACTAAGCGGGCATCTATCGCCACGGAGCTAATAGGAACGCAATATGAAGACCTGAAGCAGCCGATTTTAGATATGGCTGAAGGCATTGGGACAAGTGCAAAAACAACAGGCGAACTGGAACGCAGCTTTTCTCAGCTTCGGGATAATAACCCGATGACACCGATTAATGACGCCATGCGGGATTTTGAAAGCATATCTAAGGATATGGGAACTTCACTGCTTACCGGTTTAGGCCCAGCTTTTGACAAGATCGACTCGTTCCTAAACAGCAAGGAAGGTCAAGAAAAACTCAAAGAGATCAAAAAGGATATTACTGATCTTGGCGAGGCCATAGGTGACAAGCTGAATGTGGCCATTGAGTGGACGGTGAATCATTGGGACAATTTAAAAACAGCCTTTAAAGTTGTGATTCCTTCTTTAATTGGATTGATTGCATATTTGAAAATCCTACGGCCGCTCTTAAAAGGAATTGGAACTGTCGGAAGTGATGCAGCGGGAGTAATTCGGAAGTTGATTCCCAACCGTACTCCCGGCGGTGACCCTAATACACGTAGCGGCAGACGTAATGGAAAGGCTGCTCGTGGTTCAGGGAGAAGGGGCGGAAGTTCCGGATCTGTATCGAGTCCAACAAGTCTACCACGGAGCGGTAGCTTAACATGTTGTTGCTGTAGCGGTATCGGAGGAAGTGACCGCAGCCGTAAAGGAAGAGGGAGAAATGCTTCTGGCCGACGTGGTAATCCAACCAGTGTGAACCCTTCTAATAGATCTATCACTGTGTCATCTGAACAGCTGGAAAGACGTCGTTCAGGAAGAACGGCAGCAAACGCAGAGGGCGGTTCGAGAGCTTCAGTTAACACAACCAGATCAGAACTTCGTGCAGCAGGCCGAGCGACGGGCGGTGCCTCGAAGTTCGGGAAAGTTTTAAGTCCGCTGAAAAGTGTCGGTAAATTTGCGAAAGGTATCCCTCTTTTGGGAACTGCATTAGCTGCAACCGACTTACTCGGGATGAACAAAGATAATGCAGGTGAGAAAGTTGGTTCTTTTGCTGGGAATCTTGGCGGAGCTGCTGCAGGAGGAGCCGCAGGTGCAGCCATTGGTTCTGTCGTCCCTGTTGTCGGCACTGCTGTCGGCGGAGTTGTCGGTAGTATTGCAGGCGGCATCGGGGGTTCAGATTTAGGATCATCCATTGGCAAATGGTTTGATGATGGCGGCGCTTCTAAAGCATGGGATGGAATTCAGGACGGTGCAGGAAACGCCGTTGATTGGATCAAGGATACTTGGTCTGATTTCTCAGATTGGTTTATGGATAACGTCTGGAACCCAGTTAGTGATTGGGCTGGAGACAAGATTGATAAGATCACCGATAAATTTGAGGATGCTAAGAAATGGCTGACTGATACCTGGAATGACGTATCATCCTGGTTTGTGGATAACGTGTGGACACCTATTTATAACACAGCAGTTCCGATTATAAATTTAGTAGTAGGTGCCTTTCTATTTGCTTGGGATGGTATCCAAGCTCTCTGGAAGATTGTCTCCACTTGGTTCATGGATAATGTCTGGAATCCATTAGTTGACGGTGTCACTGATGCTGCTGATTGGATTTGGACAAAAATAAATGACGCTTGGACTTGGATCTCAGACACATGGTCCACTGTCTCCACTTGGTTCATGGATAATGTTTGGAATCCCATTAGTGATGCAGTGGCAACTGTGGCTGGCTGGATACAAGATCATATTGATTATGCGCGAATCTGGATCCAATTAAAATGGCTTCAAGTGGCAACTTGGTTCTATGACAACGTCTGGAATCCAATCAGTACAGCAGTTAGTGACGTAGCAAATTGGATTTGGACGAAGATCAACGAAGCATGGACTTTTATTTCAGATTTATGGTCTACAGTCTCAACTTGGTTTATGGATAATGTGTGGACGCCGGTAAGTGATGCTGTCACTAATGCAGCAAACTGGATCTGGACAAAGCTTAACGAAGCATGGACATGGATATCTGACAAATGGAGTGCTGTTTCAGCTTGGTTTAGTGAAAATGTTTGGAATCCAATTGTCTCAAAAGTAGAAGATGCAAAAAAATCCATTTCAGAAAAATTTGAGTCAGCAAAAACAGCAGTGACGGACGCGTGGAAAGGCGTTAAAACTTGGTTCACTAAAAATGTAGGTGATCCATTAGGTGAAATTGCTGACGGAATTAAGAAGAAGTTTGAAGATACCTTCTGGTGGGTTATTAAGCTAAAAGGATTAGCTGACGCTGGTGGGGAGATCATAGGCAATATCATAGGGAGAGGTGAGGATGCAACAGGTCTTCACCAAAAGAAATCCGGTAAATCCTCATCTGGTAAAAATTCTAGCGGTGGCGGAGGAATTGCTGGTCTTGCCCAGTCTCAGTCATCAGCGCCAACAAGTATTTTTCCTAAACAAAAAAGTGTTCTTGCAACTGAAAAGAATGCGACGGGCGGCTATATTACCAAACCAACCATTTCATGGATTGGTGAAGCGGGTAAAGAGTTTGTTATCCCTGTTGATAACAACAAAGGCCGCGGTAAAATGCTTCTTTCTCAGGCAGCTTCAAAACTTGGTATGAGCGTTGTTGACGATATGGCTTCTGCTTCATCTGCAGGTGGAGAAACTGCTGTTTCACCATTAGCCGGCGGAGCGTCAGTCTCAGCGACGGTAGCTCCTACTGTTGATACGTCGAGCCTAAATGAACAGGCGGCTTCTTTCGGCCAACAGTTCACACAAGGCTTCGATCAAGGTATTGGCGATAATGTCGTTTCAATGGACACTTGGAAACAGAAAAACGTCGGCCAGCCTATGAAAAATTTGATCTCTTACACTCCGAATTACGGAAAACAGGTGGTCAATGGTTATGCTAATGGTCAGAACAGTACGGCAACCGGAACAGATGGATTCCTACAGACGAAAGTCAAAACACCATTCCAGAATACTGTGAATAAATCCTCTTCATGGGGAACCGGTACGGTCAAAGGGTTTGCTTCCGGTCAAAATAGTTCACAAACTGGTACTGATCAGTATGTAAATACTCATGTGAATAAGCCGTTTTTGAAGTCTAAAGAATCATCAAACGGCTGGGGAACCGGAATGATCGGGAATTTTGTTTCAGGCATGACTTCAAAGGGCAGTGAGGTCCATGAGGCAGCCAAGGAACTAGCAAAAAAAGTCGAGAAAGCTTTTCGTGAAGAGTTAGATATCCATTCACCTTCTCGTGTCATGATGAGCTTGGGGCGTTTCGCCTCTGTCGGAGTTGTAAAAGGTCTGGATTCTGTCGATGTGAAAAAGTATGCTGAAAAGCAAGCCGGTTCACTGGCAGCTGCTTATTCCGGAATGGGTGCAGTAGGGGGCAATGTGAAACAGTGGCTCATGGCAGCAATGATGGCCACAAAGACACCATTGAGCTGGCTGCCGGGATTAATGACGATTGCTCAGCATGAATCAGGGGGCAACCCGAACTCTATTAACCTGTGGGATAGCAACGCGAAGGCGGGAAATCCATCACAAGGACTCATGCAGACAGTCCCGACCACATTTAATGCTCATAAAGCACCGGGCATGGGTAACATTCGAAACCCAATTCACAATGCAGCTGCAGCGATCGGATATATTAAGAGCAGATACGGATCAATAGATAATGTGCCTGGCATTAAAAGCTTGAGACATGGCGGTCCGTATGTTGGTTATGCTAACGGTGGCCTGATCACAAAAGAACAAATTGCTCGTGTCGGGGAAGGAAATAAACGTGAATGGATCATTCCGGAAGAACGGGGGATCCGCGGGCGCTATTTGTTAGCTCAAGCAGCTAAGGCGCTCGGCATGGAAGTCACAGACCCGGCTCAAACTGGTCAAATTGAACTACCATCTGGCCAAGTCACAGCTGCTACCGCAGGAAGCAATCAAACAACTGTGACAGCTGCAGGCGGTAAAGAGGTTGTCATTCAGTTTAATGGTGATCAGCACTTTTATAATGATCAAGACGTGAACAGCTTTGTCTCAAAAATTAAGCAGGCCCTTGTCGCTGAGCTTGAACAGGATATTAACATCGGTACGAAGGGAGTCGTCGCGTTTGACTAGATCTGTTTATGAATTCTGGATTTCACAAGGGAAGGACAAGCTGCGACTTCCTGTCCTTCCTGAACAAATTGATATATCCAACACAATTCAAAATGAATCAGTAAAAGTGGCCAGTTTTGGGGAGATCACTTTTATAGATAAACCGGGAGCGAAAGAGATTTCGTTCTCTTCTTTTTTTCCAAAGAAACACAGTCCGCTTGCTGAGTATAAGGGATTTCCTTCTCCTGAAAATGCTATCGCTAAGATTGAGAAATGGGCAAAAGCGAAAAAGCCGGTTCAATTTTTGATTACTGGCACGAAAATAAACTTCACCTGCAGCATTGAGGGCTTTTCTTATAGTGAGGGTCAAAAAGACATAGGTGATCGTGATTATGAAATCAAACTGAAGGAATACAAAACCGCTGCGCCGCGGAAGATCAAGCAAAAGAAAAAGACAAAGAAAAAACGGCCGTCTAAATCAGCTCCTAAAACGTACACGGTTAAAAAAGGTGATACATTGTGGGACCTTGCCGGCAAATTTTATGGCGACAGCACAAAATGGCGCAAGATATGGAACGTCAATAAAAAGGCTATGATCAAACGAAGTAAACGGAATATCAGGCAGCCAGGACACTGGATCTTTCCTGGTCAAAAATTAAAGATACCGCAATAAGCAGGTGATGACATGATAGAACTTTTCGTCATTAAAGAAACGGAATGGCTTGAGCTGGTAACTGAAAGTGTTTCCCTCGAAGGGCAACGGTATCAGGCGCCGCGATCGATCACAGCAAAGATCATTACGAAACAGGGAACCCATTCATATTACAGCGTATCTGAAGGGGATACGGTTTTATTTAAGTGGAAGGGGAAAGAGCTGTTTCGGGGTATTGTGTTTTCACGGAATCCTGAAGAGCATGGCTTGACCTTTACGGCTTATGATATGCTGCAATATCTGGTCAAAAACAAGGATGTTTATGTGTTCTCTAATAAGCGTGCAGACGAGATCATAAAACGCCTGGCAAGAGACTTTCAGATTCCCACGACGTCCATTGCAAATACAGGTCATACAATTAAATCACTTGTGTTCAAAGATGATACGAGCCTTTATGACATGATTTTGAAAGCCTTGAAACAAACGAAAAGCCAAACCGGAAGGAATTATCAATTATATTCTGCACAGGGGAAGCTTGGCCTTCGAGCTTGGCCTGATCCGTCAGAAGTATGGGTGCTGGAGACGGGTGTGAACATCACCGGATATCAATACAGCACTTCAATTAATGACACGGCCACAAAAGTAAAGCTGCGGCGTCAGAAAGACAATAAAACATACACAGCCACCGCAAGCGACAGCTCAGGCATCAGTAAATATGGTGTGCTTCAGTATGTCGAAACGGTTTCCGATAACATTAACCAAGCGCAGCTTCAGGAGCGTGCGAAAGTCAAACAGGCACAGAAAAAGGGTGTAAAAAAAGAACTCAAAAGTATTCAAGCAATTGGTATTCCGGAACTTCAGAGCGGATTGCCCGTGTATATCTCAATTCCGGAAGTCGGGGTTAAGAAAACATATTGGATCGATACAGACAAACACGAATTTAAAGGATCCACGCACACAATGACCATTGACGTTGTGGAGAAAAACTCTATTCCTGATGGTGTTTCCTCATGAGACTAAGTGAAGCGATCAAACATTTGGCTGTCGGTGCCGTTGGTTCAGAGTCGCCGGTGGATATTCTGCCGGCTGAAGTGGTTTCCGTTTCTCCTGTTGAAATTAAGCTCAATGAAAATGATAAGCTGATTATTCCGTCTGATTTGATTATTATTCCTAAACGGTTGCGCGCTGGAGGAGATGAAGAACTGAAGATGGGTGAGAATGTGATGGTTGTCTCCTTAAAAGGTGGGCAATCATTTTTTATTCTCGACAAAATATAGGGGGTGCCTGGATTGGCCCTTTCGCCAGAAGTTGAATTTGATGATATTGAAGATGACAGCGAAGTCATAGAGACCTCGCAAACCTACAAAATAGATTTTGAAAATGGCCGTATCACAAATGAAATCATCACAGGCCTTGAAGCGATCAAGCAGTTTGTATATTTATCCCTTCATACTGAGCGATACGCCTATTCTGTTTTCAGTCATGACATTGGAAATGAGCTTCAAGACGTCCTAGCAGATAATGAAACAACAGACGCATATAAGAAAATGGAGATTCCGCGGCTGATAGAGGAAGCGCTGATCTATGACGATCGTGTTTCCTCTGTGTCAGATTTTGAAATAGAAAAACAAGGCGATTCGTTCCGTGTTTCCTTTGCGGTCGAAACTGACGAGGGAACACTGGAGATCGAGGAGGTGCTTGGTGAGGATGTTTGAAGATCAAACCTTTGAAGAAATTATGAACCGTATGCTGAACAGCATTTCCGCGGACATCGATACAAGGGAAGGCAGCGTTATCTATAACGCCTTAGCTCCTGCAGCTGCAGAATTGGCCAAGTCTTATATTTGGCTCGATACTGTGCTGGAACTTGTCTTCTCGGACACAGCACAAGGAGAATTCTTAGATCGACGGGCTACGGAAGCCGGCATCGAGCGAACGGCTGCAACAAAAGCAGTCAGGGCGGCGGAGTTTACTGAAGGTGTAACTATTCCGGTGGGTTCTCGCTTCTTTGTTGAAAACCTCTACTTTCAATACACAGCTGACGGGACGTTAGAATGTGAAACAGCCGGGGAAGCAGGAAACGCGAATATTTCCGGACAGAATCTATTGTCATTGGATACCATTCCAGGACTTCAAAAAGCAATTGTGAAAGAGATCCTGATTCCTGGACGTGAAGAAGAGGATGATGACAGTTTAAGAGCGAGATATTTTACCCGCGTACGCCGGGAAGCTGTTAGTGCAAATAAAGAGCATTATAAACAGTGGGCGGAAGAAGTTGACGGAGTCGGAAAGGCGAAAATTTTTCCGCTTTGGAACGGGGATGGCACAGTAAAAATTGTTGTGACCAATGCTAACTTGGAACCTGCTTCCGATATATTGATTTCTAAGGTTAAAAACTATATTGATCCTGAACCCGGACAAGGCGAGGGGCAGGCGCCTATTGGCGCCTTTGTCACGGTGGAGAGTGCGGTTTGGAAAGAGATTGAGATATCAGCTGAGGTGCTTCCCGAGGTCAATAGCTCTATTGATCAGGTAAAGCAAGAAATCGAATCAGGTGTTTTAAATCTCTTTAAAAAGATGGCATTCGAAGACAATGTCATCCGCTTATCGCAGATCAATAATATTGTCTATAACTCACCCTCAGTAAGTGATTATGCAGATATCAAAATCAACGGCTTGACCGAAAATTTGATTCTTAGTGACGTAGAAATCCCTAGATTGGGGCAGGTGAACATCATTGAGCAAACTCGATGAAATGACCGCTTACTTGCCGCCGTTCCTTACCAAGTTAAAGGAAATGTCTGAACTTCTTCAAGCGGAAGCTCCCGAATTTGAAAAGCAAAATAACGGCATCTTTGATCTGACAGATCAACTGTTTGTTACTACGGCAACCTGGGGGCTTGAACGGTGGGAAAAAATATTGAACGTACCTCGAGAGTCCGGTGATACGTACGAGATCCGCCGGCTGCGGCTGATCTCGAAAATGTCCAATATACCGCCCGCAACATATATGGCCATTGAACAGGCATTGAATCGGTTCCTGAAGAATCCGTCCGCTCAGGTCCGGCTACTTCCTGGAGAGTACCGTTTTAATGTTGATATTGATATAGATGATATGCAGCACATGAGCGAGCTCATAGAAACATTAGAAAATATGAAGCCGGCTCACTTGGCGTATACCTTGCGAGCTGCTTTAAATGAGCCACTCCAGATAAAAGATACTGTCATTTTAAATAACAGACGATATCGAAAGGTAAGCGAGCTGATGGTGGGTTATTCCGTCACGCTCAATAATAACGAGGTGGTTTTACCATGATTACGCAAGTTTATAGAGAGCGTACTGCTGCAGATCTTAAAAGTAGAATATCGAAAGTGCTGCTGAATGGAAATGAAACAAAGGTTGTGGAAATAACCATTCAGGGCGCAGTTGTTACAGTGCTTACCCATCGGGAAGAAGATATCAAACACATTGAGAGTGTTCAGGTCCTTGATGAACAAAACAACGTGATTACGGAAAGAACAACAGATTTAGATGTAAGTAACAATAGAACGTTGGACTTTAGATTTACTTTTGAGGTGGTGTAACAAATGGCATATGAAGCAAAAACAGACTGGCTGCCGGATGATCCGATCAATGAGGATGATGTGAACCGTTGGGAAAAAGGCATTCAAGATGCGCATAAAGATTTAGCAGCACATAAAAATGACATGAACAATCCTCACAAGATGACAAAGGAACAATTGGGATTGGGGAATGTTGATGACGTCAAACAGGCTGATTATTATGAGTTTCGACAACATAATTTTAACAATGAGCGTCATGTCTCAAAAAATGAGAAAGACAAATGGAATGCAGGGCAGCTCTATAAACTAACGCAAGATAATGGCAGGGTATTTTATAAAGCCAGCAGTGAAACAACGGATTATAATGAGCTAACTGACACCGGGATGTATCTGATATACAATGCTGGTTTTAACGGGCCAGGCTTGACCCAATGCTTTCTTCTGGTTATGAGCTATGGAAATACGCTCGTTCAAACTGCGTATGATGCCACGAATGGTTTGAAGTCCTTCAATCGAATCCGTAAAAACGACTGGGAAACGTGGACACCTTGGATTGAGATGGAAACCGAAGAGGGAGCTCAAAAGAAAGTCGATGCGCATGCCAATAAAACAGATATCCATGTCACGAAATCTGATAAGGATAAATGGAATGGTGCTCAACTATCTAAAATTACAAATGATGTTGGAGGTGTATCTTTTGCAGTTAACGAAGGCGAAGATATGCTTCAGGCAATTGTAAATAGAGGTAGAAGTATGGGCACATTTTATGCAAATGGAAAAGCAATAAATTCTCCTTCTTCCGCTTCTACAAGAGGATTTTATCAAATGACAAGCCAATCCACTGATGGTAAAGGTAACTATGGCTGGGTTTATGCAATGGACTACAGAAATAATGTCTTTACGAATTATTGGGATGGTAATACTGTCGGATGGCAGGGGTGGAAGAAACTCGAGACAGAAACCGCATCACAAGAGAAAGCTGACAAGGCTCTATCAGATGCAAAAGCTTTTGTTCAAAACAACTTTACAAATCAGAAGCTCACCCTCCTCACAGGAACAAATGCAATTCAAGACGCGAGAACTAGCGGAGAATCATATCCACTTGGGCTTACACTTATGGATATTGGCCAAGGTAACACGACCGGATATCCTTTGCGATACGGAATTGTAAAAAACGAGAAATATAATAATTCCCGCTTCACACAATATTTTTACGGTACAGGCAATGAATCAGGAACCTATATTGACAGTACAGGGATATGGGTTCGCCATTGGTGGAGCGGTTCTGGCTGGACTCCTTGGGAAAAAATATCTGGATTTGCGCATGTCAATGTAGGAACAACTGGAAGACAAGCATTGATTAAAGGTGAAAATAACAAAATTAAATATAACCGCATTATAAAAGATAGCCATCACTTGTTTGATGCAAAAAACAATAGGTTTGTAGCCAGTCATGCAGGAATGCACTTAGTCGGCGCAAGCTTATATATACAGAATACGGAGCGGTATTCTAATTTTGAATTATATGTGTATGTCAACGGCACAAAGTATAAATTGATGAATCAATTTAGAATGCCTACTCCTGCCGGTAACAGTGATGATGAGTTTAATGCAACCATAACTGGATCGGTTACAGTACCGCTTGATGCAGGAGATTACGTTGAAATTTATGTTTACGTTGGTTATTCCGGGGACGTAACACGCTATGTTTCAGATTCAAATGGAGTTCTCAATTACTTTGATGTACTGGAGCTTGGCGGCAGAAATTATCCGAGATTATAGGAGGTGCTTTTATGATTTTGTATGATGCGATTATGTACAAGTACCCTACTGCGGTACCGAGAAAGGACTTTGAACTGCGGAACGACGGTAACGGTTCATATATTGAGAAATGGAATCTCCGGGCGCCGTTACCTACTCAGGAGGAATTGCAAGCCTGGTGGGAAGAATCGAAAAGCAATCCAGCATATGAGCCTCCTGATCAGGTAGAGTTGCTTGCGCAAGAATTGTCACAAGAGAAGCTGGCCCGCAAAAAGCTTGAAGAATTAAACCAAACACTAGGAAATGCGCTGTCTGAAATAAAGCTACAGCTGCTTTCCTTACAAGGAGAGAATAACGTATGAATTATTGGGTATTGGCTTTGTATTATAACTGGGCTACCGATGAAATGGTGAAGCAGGCAATCCATTACAAAGATTGCTCGCCCGAAGATTTACAGGAAGGAATAGAAAAAAATCTAATCACTACAGAACAGTATAAGGAGATTACAGGAGAAGCCATTTAGGGCTTTTTTATTTTGCCTGAAAGGGGGTGGATACGATGTAACGCCTATGATTGACCGTGTAAAGATCAACAATAGCAAGGAGGATTTTTAAATGGTGAAGTATAGTTTTCAATTTCCAACAGATGCAGCGGGTAAGCCGGGAGCAGCCAAGCCATACAGAGAAGGAAACAGAGATTTTGTGGTGCCGGTGGCGGCCATTTCGGGTAATGCAGAGCTGCTGACAAACAAAGTCTTAAAAGCAACAGAGGTATATACACAGTATGGCCAAGATCGATTAGGTCAGGTCTTGATTTCCAAAGTAAAAGGTCACGCTTATTCTGATCGAGAAGGAACCTTATTCATCGAAGAAAGTAATGATGCTAATACATGGACCACAGTGTCTTCCTTAGTGGTTAAGGCAGGGACACTTGGCGAGACTGAATGGATCCACTTAACCCAGCGATACTTCCGCTTCAGGTATGCAAACGGTAATCTGCAGCAATCCGAATTCTTACTATATCAGTCACTTGGCGCTGGTGAAGAAGATATAAATATTAAACAAGCCGTTCCAATTATGACAGCTGTTCCGCTCACTATGCAAATAGACAAGAGCGGCTTAACCGATGAAGGTCGTTTAAAAGTTCAGACTGAAGGCCTGAACCTTAGCTCATTAGACACTCAAGCGAAAACAATGGATATTGTCTTTCACGATAAAGCAGAAACCATAGGTGAGGGTAACCCATTCACCGTTGGATCATTTAAAACGTTGCTCATTGAGGTTTATGGGACAGCTGAGACAAGCGAATTAATATTCTGGGGAAAATCCTTATCTGGAACAAAACGAGCCCTGAGAGGGCAAAAAGTGGACGATGGCACGTTTGCCACTAGCACAAAAGGTAAATCTGAAGCCTGGTCTTTTGATATTACTGGTTTTAAAGAAATTGTGATGGAACTTAAATCTTTGACGAATGGAAACTTTTCAGTAAGAGGGACGGCCGTCTCATAAAATCCGGCTGTCCTTTTATTTTGCCTCGAAGGAGGTGAAGAAGATGAAATAAAAGGGGGGCGTACTGATGTCACAACCGACGGAGGTACCTGATGTGAATATTTTTCAGCAGGATTTAGCGGACATTAAAGGTGAGCACAAAGCACTTGAACAGAGGGTTTCCGCATTAGAGCGCGTGTCTGACCGACAGGACCAGCAAATCATGACGCTGAACGAAAAATTAAACAAAATCGATGAGAATACAACCTGGATCAAACGCACAATCACGGGCGCTATTATTACAGCAGTTTGCACAGGGATTATAGGGGGAGCAATCGCAATTCTTTATAATCTGTTGCAAAAATAGGGAGGAATTACGAATATGAAAAAATATGACAAAGGCACGGTCATTCGGACAGTGCTTCTTTTAATTGCACTTATCAACCAAACTATGCTGATGTTTGGTAAATCACCCTTGGATATTACTGATGCACAAGTGAACCAACTGGCGGATGCGCTATACACTGCCGGCTCTCTGATCTTCACTATCGGCACGACACTGACAGCCTGGTTCAAAAATAACTATGTGACAAACAAAGGGCACAAGCAGAAAGCCATTTTAAAACAAAACAATCTAACTAAATGAGGTTGCCGGCTGGCAGCCTTTTTTAATCTTAAGATAGGGGAGGAAATATTATGGCCATAAAAGTGGTGAAAAATTTAGTTTCTCAAGAAAAATACAGTTTGAAATGTCCGAATCCCATGGTTCCGGAATATATCACTATCCACAATACAGCAAACGACGCTTCGGCAAAGAATGAAATTTCTTATATGAAGAACAACACAAGCTCAACAAGCTATCATTTTGCGGTGGATGATATACAGGTTATTCAAGGGCTTCCGTTGAATCGTAATGCATGGCACACAGGAGACGGAAAAGATGGCCCAGGAAACCGCAAGTCCATCGGAGTAGAGATCTGCTACAGTAAGTCAGGAGGCGCTAAATACTACGCTGCTGAAAAACTGGCAATCAAGTTTGTGGCGCAGCTGCTTAAAGAGCGCGGTTGGGGCATTGATCGTGTTCGCAAGCACCAAGACTGGAGCGGCAAATATTGCCCGCACCGTATTTTAGATGAGTGTAGATGGGATGAAGTAAAAGCCGCTATTGCTGATGAATTAAGCAAAATCGGCGGTAAAAGCTCAGCGTCTTCAGGCGGCTCTTCAGGATCCGGAACAACGTATACAGTGAAAAAAGGCGATACTCTTTCTGCAATTGCAAAAGAGCACGGAGTGAGTGTGGCAAATCTTCAGAGCTGGAATAACATAAAAGACCCGAATAAAATTACAGTTGGCCAAAAGTTGAAACTGAAAGCATCCAGTTCATCCAGCAGCACTAAAACAAGTGGCAAAAAGACATCATACCCGCTTCCTTCCGGAATTATTAAAGTGACAAGTCCGATGACGAAAGGAACGAATGTCAGACAAGTTCAAAATGCTCTGGCTGCTCTTTATTTCTACCCGGATAAAGGGGCAAAGAATAATGGTGTTGATGGCGTGTATGGTCCCAAAACAGCAAATGCAGTCAAGCGGTTCCAGTCAGTCAGTGGTCTAACTGCTGACGGCATTTATGGAACTAAGACTAAAGCGAAAATTGAGGAGAAATTGAAATAAAAAGCCTTCTGACCAAAGCCTTTTAAGCGTCTCTATTATGCACTTAATTACAAAAAGAGAATAAAATAAAAAGGGGTATCAATAACCCCTTTTTGCTTTTAATATAAACGTAAACTACCGTTCCAAGTTTGTCCGATTTTAGCTCCAATCGTAAATCCTTTAATGTCTACACCGAGAACCATAGCCCCTACAACCTTAATTTTTGCAGTATCATTAGTTGTTTTGGTTTTAGTAATGTTATAGCTCTTTCCAGTTTGTTTCCACCAAGCTACGTTAAGGCAGTAACATAAGAGTTAATACCTGACACTTTGGTGAACTGAGGCTTCTTATTTACAAATTTATATTGGTAATTAAACGCGATATTTTTCCAGCAAGCCATCCCTGTCATACCCCAACCTGTAAAAGGCGCCCACCAATTGATAACATGTGAGTCATTTATTTGTGGTTTTATTAGGGGAGTACCTTCACTAACATTAATGGCCTTTTCAAACTCTTGTGGTTGTTGAGCATTTTTAATAAACTCTTCAAAATCCTGAACTGAATCAAACTTCAAAAAATCCTTTTTAGATACACTTGAAAATTCTTCGCTTGAGACATCCACTAATTCAAAACCAAGGTCCTTTTGTAATTCTTCCACTTGGTTCTTTGTTTCAGCAATCTCTTTTGTTGTGGATTCTGCGTTGGCTGAAGCAAAAGGAACCAAAGCCAAGCCAAGGGCAATGACTAAGACTAAAATCCTTTTCATACTCTCAACCTCCATTTAATTTAGTTCTTACAAACCAATTAAAACATATAAAAGTCCCAAAATCCATAAAAAACCAAAAGATTTATATTTTTCAATAAATTTATTTATTTGGATATGTTATAATTGCCGGGTAACATATAAGGGGAAGGGAGTGATTGCATGAAAAACCGATTGAAAAAATACAAGTTAGGTTTGATAAGCTTTCTGGTTCCACTTATTTCGATTTTTGTAATACCCTATGAGAAGGTTTCAGAATTGGGGTATGCTCTCGGTTTCCCTATTCAATTTGTGATTTATCGTAGCTATGATGGGTTTGTAGGAAATAGGTTTTTGTTATTTACTCCAACAGAATTCATAAAGACAGAGTTTAATGTTGTTAATTATTTAATCGCCGTTCTGATGGTTTATGTAATACTAAGGATCATCAAAAAAGTTATAACAGGGTTGAAAGCAACTAAACATAATCCTATTGAGGAAAGATAAAAATATTTACCCTCATAAAAATAAGCCCAACTCATATGAGAGGGGCTTTTTTAAATAATCTATATTTTCTTTTCTATATCCTATGATAGGGTGCCTTTAAGTAATTCAGCTATATGTCGGAAAATACCCGCAAGAAAAATTTGCGGTTTTTTTGCGGTTTAAACACTTTTTGGAAATGTTACAATATTACAAAAATAGACATAAGAGGGAGGGGTATGTATGGACCAAGTTTTACCGTCATCCCGAGTGGGAGTCAAGATCAATGAATGGTATAAAATGATTCGTCAATTCAGTGTTCCTGATGCAGAAATCTTAAAGGCAGAAGTGGAGCAAGAAATAGAGGAAATGGAAGAGGATCAGGATTTACTTGTTTATTATTCGTTGATGTGTTTCCGTCATCAATTGATGTTAGATTCATTGGAGCCAGAAGACAGATATCGGGATCGTCCCACAGTCGATGAACTACTTGAAAAAATAGAAAAACCGCAAAAAAGACTTACAGGCCTTTTAAAATATTACTCATTATTTTTCCGAGGGATGTATGAATTTGATCATAAAGAATACGTTGAAGCGATAAGTTATTATCGTAAAGCTGAGGAAGAATTGACTGCAGTTTCAGATGAAATGGAACAAGCTGAATTTCATTATAAAATAGCTGATGCCTACTATCAAATTGATCAGCATTTTGTTTCCCTGAATCATTTGAAAAAAGCTAAGCATTTGTTTGAAAAGAATCAATTATATAAGGTGAAAGTGATCGGATGCAATATGATGTTTGGAGCTAATATGTACGATATGTACCGGCTGACAGAGGCGGAATCATATTACCGAGAAGCTTTAAGTGTCGCTGAGGGAATGAATGAGAAAAAGGCAAAAAGGATCATTGGGGTGATCTTTCATAATTTAGGCTTAGTTTATTTAAGGACCCAAAACCTAAGTGCAGCTGAAGAGCATTTCAAAAAAGCAATAGACATGAAAGAACATCTTGATACAGTGTATGGAGTAAGATCATTATATATGATGGCAAATGTACTTTACCAAAGCAACAAACCTAAGGAAGCACGTTTCTTTTATGAAACAGCTTTAAAACGGGCTGAAGATTCTAATGAAGAAGAATACATGGCGAAATTAAAGATCATTAATTCAATATATGAAGAATATAATGAAACAGAAGTAAATCGAAGCTTAGACTATTTGGAAAAGAAACGCCTGTGGTCTGATTTTGCAGAATTAACAGAAAAATTGGGTGACTTTCATTATGAGCAAAGAAACTATGCAGAGGGAAGAAGCTTCTTAAAGAGAACTATACATGCACAAACACAAATACTTAAGGTTACGGAGGCTATATAATGAAAAAATTTTTAATCAGCTCCGCTTTAATCGGTATTCTTTTTGCAGGTTTATTAAATGTGGAAAAGGTATATGATGCTATGAATGATTCTGGAACTTTCTATGTAGCCGAAAAAGCTATTAATATCTAAGTAATATTATCCTGTTAAACCCCATCTTTTTAAGGTGGGGTTTTTACACAATCCATTTATTCTTTTTCTTATCCCATTTTAACAAACGCTGCCTCATAAGATTTTTAACGGCTTCCCGTATAGCTCGTTCATCCTTCCCAGTTTTTCTCTTCAATTGATCCAACGAAGGATTTTTTCCTAAATGGGTCATATTAAAAATAATCCGATACACTTTTTGTTCAAAATCGTTCAATTCAATTGCCTCCTTGAGTAAATAATACCAGAACAAACATTCGCTTTTCAACTTGAAATAGAACTAATGTTCGTATAAAATAATGGTAGAGAAGGAGGAGGAAAGCATGGAATCGATTTTAAAACGTTCATTAACTGAGAAAACAGCATTAGATATGATTTATATGAGAAGTGACGGTCTTATCACGAAGAGATCAATTATTGTTCGACAAATTAATCAGAGTTACATACGCGCTTATTGTTTCACCAGCCGTCAAACAAAGACGTTTACTATCGAAAATATCCTTGCTGTTTCTCCTGCAGCATATAAAAGAGGGGTCAGGAATTATGCGTAAAATTACAGAAAGACAATTTGAAACGCTCCAGGTTATCGAGAATTACATTAAGGAAAAGGGGTTTGCTCCTACATATAGAGAATTAATGAATCTGTTAGGGCTAACCTCAACGAGTACAGTAAAAGGGTTGTTGGATGCTCTGAAAAGAAAAGATTATATAACCTGGGAAGCAGGATCACCAAGAACGTTGAAAATTGTTAAGTGAAAACCATCTATATATAAGATGGTTTTTTATTTGCCCTCGTGTTCAGTATTTAATGAAGTGGTTGCCGGGTTTAATTTCAGGTGTCTGCCACCCAGGGTGGCAGAAAGGTGGCAAACACGATTATTTGCCACCTTTCTAAATTTGTTTAAACCGTATTGACATTTATCAAAACCCTGCTATAATTACTTTTGTCCTAAGAAACCGGATATAAACTTTCAAGATGCTCTTCCATGGTAAGGAAGAGGTCAGCGGTTCGAGCCCGCTTGGAAGCTTTATTAAGTGTGTTATTACCAAGGTTTCTCAAAAAAGAGAAAGCTTTTTTTATTGCGATATGCGGAAGTAGTTCAGTGGTAGAACACCACCTTGCCAAGGTGGGGGTCGCGGGTTCGAATCCCGTCTTCCGCTCCATTTTTATCCCAACGGGATATTGTAAAATTGATTGCGCCCGTAGCTCAATTGGATAGAGCGTTTGACTACGGATCAAAAGGTTAGGGGTTCGACTCCTCTCGGGCGCGCCATTATTGTTATAGAATAGATAGGGAATCGGGAAGTAGCTCAGCTTGGTAGAGCACATGGTTTGGGACCATGGGGTCGCAGGTTCGAATCCTGTCTTCCCGACCATTTCAATGGGGCCTTAGCTCAGCTGGGAGAGCGCCTGCTTTGCACGCAGGAGGTCAGCGGTTCGATCCCGCTAGGCTCCACCAATTTTTTAAAAAAAGGTTGTTGACTTTGAAGAAGCATCGTTGTATACTAATAAAGTTGCTTTAACAAAGCGAACAAACGAAATGATCTTTGAAAACTAAACAAGACAAAACGTACCTGTTAATTCATTTTTTATAAATCGCACAGCGATGTGCGTAGT
>NZ_JBUPVZ010000018.1:0-55389 GCF_055486375.1 Bacillus sp. 11C | reverse complement strand
GTTCCCATGCCGAACACGGAAGTTAAGCTCTTCAGCGCCGATGGTAGTCGGGGGTTTCCCCCTGTGAGAGTAGGACGTCGCCAAGCAAGGTAAAACCCAGCTCATTGAGCTGGGTTTTTTTGTTTATTTAAGAGTGATAAAATCAAACAAATACAAACACCGACAGCTTATATAGCCCATATACTGATTTCAAGTTTCAAAAAGATCTAAATAGTGTATACAATATACGATTTAAGGGAAGGCTAATTGTACGGAGGTGGGAACGATTGGACGAAACACGTAAACCTAATCATACATGTGTGATTTGTGATCAAGAGAAGAATAGAGGCATTCATCTTTATACGAAATTCATATGCTTAGATTGTGAGAGAAAAGTAATTTCTACTTCAACTTCCGATCCTGACTATGCCTTTTATGTAAAAAAACTAAAGAGCATTCATACACCGCCATTATATTCTTAAGACCTGAAAAGGTCTTTTTTTATACTCTTTCATAAAGATATTGGTAATAAAGAGAAGATGAAACTTGTTTAGGGATTGAACGTAGTAGATAATAATATTAAAACTGAGAATATACACAGGAGTCGATGATCTCATGCAGAGATTTTTTCACTTTTTAATATGGAGTTTAACGAGCAGTGCGACTTTTGTTTTCATAGGGATATTGAGCTTTTTCGGTTTAAATCAGCCGCTTTTTTTATCTTTTGTTTATGGGTTCGCTTCAGGAGCAGTCGTATATACAGCTGGCATTTGGAATTCGAGACGGTTGTTTCTTAAAAAGCATGCGCTGACAGGAAGAGAATATGCCTATATTAAGAAAAACCTAGAGGAAGCAAGGCAGAAAATCATACGCCTTCGAAAAGCTTTATTTCAAGCAAAAAGCATTCAAATGTTTAAACAAAATGCAGAAATACTGAGGCTTGTCAGAAGGATTTATATCCTCACCAACAAAGAGCCGAAGCGGTTTTATCAGGCTGAGCGATTTTTTTACCAAACGCTCGATTCAGTTGTTGAACTGACAGAGAAGTATGCCTTTTTATCATCTCATCCCAAAAAAAGCAAAGAGCTGTCGATGTCACTGAGTGAGGCGCGTATCACACTTGCTGAATTGACAAAGCGTTTAGAGGAAGATTTAACTCAATTAATGGGTGATGATATTGACGAACTGCAATTTGAATTAGATGCGGCGAAACATTCATTAAAGAAATAATGGAAGAGGGTAAGAGCGATGAACAGAGATCAGAGCGACCTTCATATCGATGAGTTGTTGGCGGACCCTTTTGGAGAAATAGAGGCGGAGCCTGTAAAAGCAGAGAAGCAGCAAGTACGCCTTGTTGATGTTCTACCTGAGGAAAACAAAGAAAAAGCAATTCAGCTCGCTGAACAGATTGATCATAAAAATATGCAGAGCATTGTCTTATACGGTTCACAAGCTCAGTCGAAACTGCTAAATTTTTCTCACACTATGATTGATCATGTTCAAAAGAAGGATGTCGGGGAGATTGGCGAAATACTTGGAGAGCTGATGAAAAAGCTGGAGCAAGTAAATCCTGATGATCTTCAGTCTAGGAAAAAGGGTTTTTTGGCGCGTGTGTTTGGAAGAGTATCGAATTCTCTTCAGGAGGTGCTTTCTAAATATCAAAAGACCAGCGTACAGATAGACAGAATCAGTTTGAAGCTGGAACACTCTAAAAATGCTTTAATCAGTGACAATAAGCTGTTAGAGCAGCTATACGAAAAAAATAAAGAGTATTTCACCGCGCTGAATGTTTATATTGCTGCAGGGGAACTGAAGCTGGAGAAATTAAAAACAAAAACAATCCCTGAACTGAAGCAACAGGCTGAATCAGAGGAGCACAATCAAATGGCTGTTCAAGAAGTAAACGATTTGGTTCAATTTGCTGACCGTTTAGATAAAAGGGTGCACGATTTGCTGCTGAGCAGGCAAATTACAATTCAAAGTGCTCCGCAAATCAGGCTAATTCAGAATACAAACCAAGCGTTAGCTGAAAAAATCCAGTCATCCATTGTGACAGCAATTCCGCTTTGGAAAAACCAAGTTGCGATTGCGCTGACGCTTTTAAGGCAGCGCAATGCAGTGGATGCCCAACAGAAAGTATCTGATACAACCAACGAGCTTTTACTGAAAAATGCGGAGCTTTTGAAGACCAATACAATTGAAACTGTGCGGGCGAATGAACGAGGCCTAGTTGATATCGATACTTTAAAAAAGGTGCAGGAAAGTTTAATCAGCACGCTTGAAGAAACGCTGACCATACAAGAAGAAGGACGAGACAAACGCCGTCAAGCAGAAGAAGAACTCATGGTGATGGAAGACGATCTGAAGCACAAGCTGCTTACGATGAAGGAAAGGTAGTTACCAGCAAGTCTTATCTTTAAGTTCTGTCAGAGGAACGATATAATAAAGTGTAAGAAAACATATTCAAAGGATTGTTTTAATGAACACACCTTTATATACAGCATTGATTCAGCACGCGAGAAGAAATTCTCATTCATTTCATGTTCCGGGACATCACAATGGAGATGTCTTTTTTGATGACGCTAAGTCGATATTCAATCCGCTGCTCACTATTGATGTAACTGAACTGACAGGGCTGGATGACCTCCATCATCCTTCTGGGGTGATTAAGGAAGCACAAGAACTTGTCAGTCAATTATATGGATCGGCGGAAAGTTTTTTCTTGGTGAATGGAACAACTGTCGGAAACTTAGCGATGATTTTATCTGTTTGTGAACCGGGTGATATAATTCTGATTCAAAGAAACTGCCATAAATCTGTCTTTCATGCTGTTGATATGGCTGGTGCTGAATCGGTTTATCTCGCACCTGACATTGATGCAGCGATGCATGTGCCTACGCATGTTCCGCTAAATACAATTAAAGAAGCCTTGGCAGCGTATCCAGATGCGAAAGGCTTGGTGCTGACCAATCCGACATATTACGGGCATAGTGCTGATTTGACCGAAGTCATTTCAGAAGCTCATCATTACGGGATTCCTGTTTTAGTGGATGAAGCCCATGGCGCACATTTTGTTTTAGGGGAGCCTTTTCCGCCCTCAGCTTTAAAAATGGGGGCAGATATCGTTGTTCAGTCGGCTCATAAAACGCTGCCTGCCATGACGATGGGCTCTTATTTGCACCTTAACAGCAGCAGAGTTGACCGGAATCGGGTGGCAGAGTATTTAAATCGATTACAAAGCAGCAGTCCGTCTTATCCGATCATGGCTTCATTAGACATTGCCCGCGCTTATGTACAGCGTATGATAGAAGAACATAAGCTTTCTGACATTCTGCAACGCATACAATCACTTAAACAAACGTTTGATTCACTTAGAAATGCAGAAGCTGTCAAACCGGCAGATCCACGTACGATAACGGATCCGCTGAAACTCACAATTCGTTCAAAGCGGGGGCATTCTGGGTATACGCTGCAAAACATATTAGAGCGTGCTAACATATTCACTGAGCTTGCGGATGAAAATCAAGTCTTGCTCGTTCTTCCATTGGGAGGAAATCGCAGAATAAACGCTGAAATAATGAAAACCATTGATGCAGAGGTTGAAAACACGCCTCCAGATCAGAGGTTTGCCTCTGCAGAATGGGGATTGCGGCCTGTTACTGTCTTGCCTTATCAAAAAAAGGTCTTACAAACGTTTACGAAAGAATATGTGGACTTTAATGAAGCGGCAGGCCGGCTGAACGCTGAGGATATCATACCTTATCCTCCGGGTATACCGATGATCATGGCGGGAGAAAGAATAACGAAAGAAAGTGTGCAAAAGCTCAGACGCTTGATCAGCATGAAAACGCATGTTCAAGGGAATACGAAAATCAAAGAGAAACAACTACTTGTTTATATAGAAGAGGAGAAATCATGAGCGGTTTATTTATTACATTCGAAGGTCCTGAAGGTGCGGGGAAAACGACTGTTCTGCAGGAAATCAAAAACATACTGACAGCAGAAGGCCTTCAAGTTACAGCAACTCGAGAGCCGGGCGGTATAGATATTGCAGAACAAATTCGAGAGGTTATTCTGAATGAGAACAACACATTAATGGACCCAAAAACAGAAGCTCTCTTATATGCGGCTGCAAGACGCCAGCATTTAGTTGAAAAAGTAAAACCAGCATTAGAACAAGGGCAGGTTGTTCTTTGTGACAGATTCATAGACAGTTCGCTCGCGTACCAAGGATACGCAAGAGGACTTGGGATTGATGAGGTCCTGTCAATTAATGAGTTTGCCATCGGCGATATGATGCCCCATGTAACGGTTTATTTTTCAATTGATCCGGAAGAAGGGCTGAAGCGCATTCATGCAAACGGCTTGCGGGAGAAAAACAGGCTTGATTTAGAAAAATTAAGCTTCCATACAAAGGTACAGGAAGGTTATCAAGAGCTGATGAAGCGATTCTCGGAAAGATTTTACTCAGTTGATGCCAGCCAATCCAAAGACCTCGTTGTTCAGGACGTCATGAAGGTAATCAATGAAGCGTTGAAAAAAATTCAATTGTGACCTGTTTCCCGATAGTTGATATAATAATGTAAACGAGATCATTGTTGTTTCCAATCTAAAGGAGGCCTTCACAGATGAAATTGATAGTGGCAGTTGTACAAGATCAGGATAGCAACCGGCTTTTGAAAACCTTAACGGATCACAACTTTAGAGTTACAAAGCTTGCAACGACGGGAGGATTTCTTAAATCAGGCAATACAACGTTTATGATTGGTGTCGAGGATATACGCGTCGATAAAGCATTGAGTCTCATTAAGGAAAACGGACAGAAACGTGATCAGATGATTGCCCCTGTATCTCCGATGGGCGGGAATGCTGATTCATATGTCCCTTATCCAGTCGAAGTTGAAGTTGGCGGAGCGACAGTATTTGTCCTTCCAGTCGATGAATTTTATCAATTTTAAGGATTTGAAACTGTGAAAATTAATAAAGATATACGTACATTTATAGATAATAAGCAGCTTCCTTCTGTGAAAACATCTGAGATCACAGCGTCGTTTAAAACATCAATGGAAAATCAAAGCAGCAAATTGAAATTTGATCAGCTCACCAGGCTGTTATCGGATATAGAGGCGTTTGGAAAAAGGCTGACAAAATCCCGGAATTTTAAAGACTTAGCGAGATTCAAAGGACTTGTGAAACGTTTTGTCAAAGAAGCCGTAGACAGCGGTCTTTCACATGAAACGTCGCAAAGTTTTGACCTGTACGGAAACAGCAGAACGCTGGGACTTGTAAAAGAAATAGATGACAAATTGATACAGCTTACGGAAGAGATGATGGATCAGGAAAAACCGGCAATTGATTTGCTGGAGCGTATTGGCGAAATAAAAGGTTTATTGATTAACCTTTACACATAGAGAGTGATACAATGGCAATATCTTGGAACGAAATGAACGAGCTTCAGCCCAGAGTGATGAAGCTTTTATATAATAGTATTGAGAAGGACAGACTATCACACGCTTATTTGTTTGAGGGAAAAAAAGGAACAGGAAAGCTTGATGCCGCGCTGCTTCTTGCGAAAAGCTTTTTTTGCCTGGAGGACGGCGCGGAGCCTTGTGAGAGCTGCCGAAATTGTAAACGGATAGAGTCAGGGAACCACCCTGATCTCCATCTTGTTCAGCCTGATGGTTTATCGATCAAAAAGGCACAAATTCAAGCGTTGCAAGAAGAGTTTTCTAAGACAGGGCTTGAATCGCATAAAAAGCTTTATATTATTTCGCACGCAGATCAAATGACAGCGAATGCGGCGAACAGTCTGCTGAAATTTTTAGAAGAACCGAATAAAGATACAATGGCCATCCTCATCACTGAGCAGCCCCAAAGGTTATTGGATACCATCATCTCAAGATGCCAAACCCTTCCTTTTCAGCCTTTGCAGCCCAAAGCAATTGAAGATAGACTAATCGAACAGGAAGTCTCGCCTCATATGGCAAGGCTTCTCGCCAACATGACCAACAATGTAGCAGAAGCAGTCGAATTAAGTCGAAATGATGAGTTTGCAGAGTCTAGAGCGAAAGTGATAAAATTGTATGAAGTCCTACACCAGCGGAAAGGACATGCTTTTTTCTTTATTCAAGATCAATGGATGCCCTTTTTCAAAGAAAAAACCCATCAAGAAATGGGTCTTGATATGCTCTTATTGATATATCGCGATGTGTTGTCCATCCAAATAGGAAATGAAGATAAATTGATTTATCAAGACTTATTCCAATCAATAAAACAGCATGCGCTACAATCAACACAACAAAGCGTTACGAATCAGATTCTTGCTGTTTTAGAAGCAAAGAAACGGCTTCATTCCAATGTGAATGTACAAGGATTAATGGAGCACTTGGTGTTAATGTTGCAGGAGGGATAAGCTTGTACAATGTAATTGGAGTCCGCTTTAAGAAAGCGGGTAAAATATATTATTTTGATCCGAATGGATTTCATATAGAACATGACAGCTGCGTAATTGTAGAAACTGTCAGAGGCGTTGAGTACGGCCAGGTCGTGATTGCAAATAAACAGGTGGATGAGCATGATGTCGTGCTGCCCCTTCGAAAAGTGATACGTGTGGCTGACGAGCGCGACCTTCTCATCGTAGAAGAAAATAAACAGGAAGCTTTATCAGCATTTGACATCTGCCAAAAGAAAGTGGTTGAACATGGCTTGGATATGAAGCTGGTTGATGTTGAATTCACGTTTGATCGCAATAAAGTCATTTTTTACTTCACTGCTGACGGCCGAGTAGATTTTAGAGAGCTTGTAAAAGATTTGGCTTCTATCTTTAAAACAAGAATTGAGCTGCGCCAAATCGGAGTAAGGGATGAGGCGAAAATGCTTGGAGGAATCGGTCCTTGCGGAAGAATGCTTTGCTGTTCAACGTTCCTTGGAGATTTTGAACCTGTTTCCATTAAAATGGCCAAGGATCAGAACTTATCTTTAAATCCTACGAAGATTTCAGGTCTTTGCGGACGCTTGATGTGCTGTCTAAAATACGAGAATGATGAATATGAGACGGCAAAAGAGCAGCTTCCTGATATAGGAGAAATGATTACGACAGCAAACGGCCCTGCGAAGGTCGTCGGACTTAATATTCTGGAACGGGTGCTTCAGGTGGAACTGATAAACCGTGAAAAAGTGATAGAATATACTTGGGAAGAGCTCTTGGAAGAGGGCGTCGTATCCGCACAAACCACAGATTAACGAGGTGTGGAACCTTGGATAAAAAAGAGTTATTTGATACCGTCATTAACTTAGAAGAACAAATTGGCTCACTGTACCGACAGCTGGGGGATTTAAAGCAGCATATTGGTGAGATGATTGAAGAGAATCATCATTTGCAGCTTGAAAATAAGCATTTGCGCAAACGGCTGGACGATACGACGCAGCAGATTGAAAAGTTCAAAGCTGATAAAAAAGAATCAAAAACACAGAAGACAGAGCAATCTGATATAGGCGAAGGGTATGATAATCTGGCACGTCTATATCAAGAAGGGTTTCATATCTGCAATGTCCACTATGGAAGTGTTCGAAAAGAAGATTGTCTGTTCTGTCTGTCATTCTTAAATAAAAAATAAGGAAAAGGCTTCCGCATAAGACGGGAGCCTTTTTCAAAGGTACTGAAAGGATAAGAAGATGGTTTCATTACGTGATGATGAAAGATTAGATTATTTGCTGGCAGAGGACATGAAAATCATACAAAGTCCAACAGTTTTTGCCTTTTCATTGGACGCTGTGCTTCTCTCCAAATTCGCATACGTTCCGATTCAGAAAGGAAAAATCGTTGATTTATGCACGGGGAATGGCATTGTGCCACTTCTGCTCAGCACAAGATCAAAAGCAGACATTATTGGAGTTGAAATTCAAGAAAGACTTCATGATATGGCTGTTCGCAGTGTGGAATACAATAAGCTTCAGGAACAAATTCAGATGATACATGATGATCTGAAAAACATGCCGGAGAAGCTGGGACATAATCGATATGATGTTGTCACCTGCAATCCGCCGTATTTTAAAACACCGAAACAAACTGAACAAAACATGAATGAGCATCTCCGGATCGCAAGACATGAAATCCACTGCACACTGGAGGATGTTATTTCAGTCAGCAGCAAGTTGCTTAAGCAAGGAGGAAAGGCAGCCCTTGTTCATCGGCCGGGCAGGCTTTTAGAGATTTTTGAGCTGATGAAGGCTTACCAAATCGAGCCGAAGCGTGTGCAATTTGTCTACCCGAAACAAGGGAAAGAAGCAAATACCATTTTGGTTGAAGGAACCAAAGGCGGGCGTCCGGATTTAAAAATTCTTCCCCCTTTGTTCGTTTATGACGAACAAAATGAATATACAAAAGAAATCGGGACCATTTTATATGGAGACAAATAACCATTTTTTCTACGTCGTGAAATGTAGAGACAATAGCTGGTATGCCGGGTATACCAACAATCTGCAGAAACGGGTAAACACACATAATGATGGAAAGGGCGCAAAGTATACAAAAGTAAGACGTCCGGTTGAATTGATTTTTGCCGAAGCTTTCACAACGAAGCGGGAAGCCATGCAGGCGGAATATTATTTCAAAAAACTGACTCGAAAGAAAAAAGAGCTTTATATAGAAGAAAAGCGGAACAGCAAGGAGGCTGTATATGTTAAGGCGCCAAATGAGCTTTAATGGAAAGTCAGACATGGGAATTCTTTATTTGGTCCCAACACCAATTGGAAATTTAGAGGATATGACATTCCGGGCGATCGACACGCTGAAATCAGTGGATGCGATTGCTGCGGAAGATACGAGACAAACGAAAAAGCTTTGCCATGTATACGAAATTGAAACACAGCTTGTCAGTTATCATGAACATAATAAAGAAAGCAGCGGCCACAAAATCATTGAATGGCTGAAATCCGGAAAAAACATTGCCCTTGTCAGTGACGCTGGGCTGCCGACGATTTCTGATCCGGGAGCGGAAATCGTGAAGGATTTTAGCGAGATAGGCGGTTATGTTGTTCCGCTGCCGGGAGCGAATGCTGCATTAACGGCTCTAATCGCTTCAGGTATTGTACCGCAGCCTTTCTTCTTTTACGGTTTTCTGAACAGGCAGAAAAAAGAAAAGAAGAAGGAGCTTGAAAGTCTTAAAAAACGGCAGGAAACGATCATCTTTTATGAAGCGCCCCACAGACTTAAGGAAACCTTGTCGGCGATGGCCGAGATTTTGGGAGATCGGGAAATTGCTGTTACGCGTGAGCTTACTAAGAAATATGAAGAGTTTATCAGAGGCACGATATCTGAGGTCATCGAATGGGCAAACGAGGATCAGATACGCGGTGAGTTTTGTCTTGTAGTAGAAGGCAATAAAAATGAAGAATCAGATGAGGAAGCACAATGGTGGGAAACCCTCACGCCTAAAGAACATGTCGAGCATTACATTGCGCAAGGTGGTACTTCTAAAGAAGCCATTAAAAAAGCTGCAGTCGATCGCAATATTCCAAAGCGTGAAGTGTACGATGCTTACCATATTCAGCAATAAAAAAAACGTTCTTGTGTCATAACAAGAACGTTTTTTGTAAAAAGAATTATTTTTGGTTTTGAAGCTGCTTTTGGATTTCGCTGATGATTTGCTCAGCGCCTTCTTGGCTTAGAACCAATTTACCGCCAGCAAGTTTAAGGTTATCATCAGAAACTTCACCAGTTACTTGGCAAGTCATGTTTGGTTTATATTTTTTAAGGATGATTTTTTCATCATCAACATAAATTTCAAGAGCATCTTTTTCTGCGATTCCAAGAGTACGACGCAATTCGATAGGAATAACTACACGTCCTAATTCATCAACTTTACGCACAATACCAGTAGATTTCATAAACTTTCTCCTCCCAAGAGATGATTATTTGTTTAAATTATATTTTTCTTCGTCATTATTCGACAAAATACTTACCTTCATAGCATAACAAGGTTTCCAATAATCGTCAATCATTTTGTTTACTATTGATTGTAAGAATTAGTTCTTATAGTCAGTAATGTATCAGAAACTACTGAAATAACAGCTTTTTATAAATTTATAATAAAGCTATTATCCTACTAAAAATCCTTTTAAATCAAGACTTTTGAACCAAGGTTTTTTGTTTCATTTGATTATATACGACAAAATTCGACATGAACAGACTTTTTTTATTTTCATTAAAGATTTTTAATTTTAATTATTCTTTTTCAAGGCATACGTATATATTCTTGATCTTAAAGGCTAAGATGGTATCATAGATAAAGGATAAATATAAATAATAATCATTTTTGATTTGCACTTATCGCCGCTCTCGTCCTTTGGGCGGGAGCTTTTTGACATTCTGATTGGGAGGTTTCAAGATGCCGCAAGAAAACAATACATTTTATATTACAACACCGATTTATTATCCGAGCGGAAAATTACATATCGGCCATGCATATACGACAGTCGCAGGAGATGCAATGGCACGTTACAAAAGATTAAAAGGGTTCGATGTTCGCTATTTAACGGGAACGGACGAGCATGGACAAAAGATCCAGCAAAAAGCTGAGCAGGAAAACATTACACCTCAGGAGTATGTGGATCGCGCAGCGGCAGATATTCAGAAACTATGGAAACAGCTTGAAATCTCAAACGACGACTTTATCCGTACAACAGAAAAACGGCATAAAGTTGTGATTGAAAAGGTATTTCAAAAGCTTCTTGATAACGGGGACATCTATCTTGATGAGTATGAAGGCTGGTACAGTATCCCTGATGAAACATTCTACACGGAAACTCAGTTAGATGATATCGAGCGGAATGAAAAGGGAGAGGTCATCGGCGGAAAAAGTCCTGACAGCGGACACCCAGTTGAATTAATCAAAGAGGAATCTTATTTCTTCCGTATGGGGAAATATGCGGATCGTCTTCTGAAATATTATGAAGAAAACCCGACATTCATCCAGCCGGAATCACGCAAAAACGAAATGATTAACAACTTTATCAAGCCTGGACTTGAGGATTTAGCTGTATCACGTACCACTTTTGATTGGGGCGTGAAGGTGCCGGAAAATCCAAAACACGTTGTATATGTTTGGATCGACGCGCTATTTAACTATTTAACAGCACTCGGCTATGATACAGAAAATGATGAGCTTTATCAAAAATATTGGCCTGCCGATGTTCATTTAGTCGGTAAAGAGATTGTGCGATTCCACACCATTTATTGGCCAATTATGCTGATGGCACTCGATCTGCCGCTGCCGAAGCAAGTATTTGCGCATGGCTGGCTTTTGATGAAAGATGGAAAAATGTCGAAATCAAAAGGGAACGTTGTAGATCCGGTTACATTAATTGAACGCTATGGTTTAGATGAGCTTCGTTATTACCTGCTTCGCGAAGTACCGTTCGGGTCTGACGGTGTCTTTACACCGGAAGGCTTTGTTGAGCGGATTAACTATGATTTGGCGAATGATTTAGGAAATCTATTGAATCGTACAGTTGCGATGATCAATAAGTATTTCGAAGGACAAATCGGTTCTTACAAAGGTGCTGTAACGGAATTTGACGAAACGCTTGCTTCAGTCGCTAATGAAACAGTGAAGTCTTACGAGAAAGCAATGGAAAACATGGAGTTCTCAGTAGCTCTTTCAACATTATGGCAGCTAATCAGCCGTACTAACAAATATATTGATGAGACAGCTCCATGGGTGCTTGCGAAGGATCCGGAAAAAGAAGAAGAACTGAAGTCGGTTATGTACCATCTGGCTGAGTCATTGCGTATTTCAGCCGTGCTGCTTCAGCCGTTCCTAACAAAAACACCGGAAAAAATGTTTGAGCAGCTAGGCATTACTGATAAAACTTTGAAATCTTGGGATAGCATTACAGATTTCGGCCAACTGCAAGATGCAGAAGTACAAAAAGGTGAGCCGTTGTTCCCTCGTTTAGAGGCAGAAGAAGAAATTGCTTATATCAAAGGCAAGATGCAGGGCTCAGTGCCAGCTAAAGAAGAAACAAAAGAAGAGGAGCCGCAAGAGGTTGATCGCTTACCCGAAATTACGATTGATCAATTCATGGATGTAGAACTTCGTGTGGCAGAGGTCATTAAGGCTGAGCCGGTAAAAAAAGCAGACCGTTTATTGAAGCTGCAGCTGGATCTTGGTTTTGAAAAACGCCAAGTTGTATCCGGTATTGCGAAGCATTATACGCCTGAAGAGCTTGTTGGGAAAAAACTCGTATGTGTAACAAATCTAAAGCCGGTTAAGCTGAGAGGAGAGCTTTCAGAAGGTATGATCCTTGCGGGGGAAGCAGACGGCGTATTAAAAGTCGTATCTATCGATCAGTCGTTACCGAAAGGCACAAGAATTAAATAATGACAAACAAAAGGTGTTTCACGTGTAACAATTCGTCGAACACCTTTTGTGTTTCGACAAGAAAGGAGTTTTTTACTTATGTTATTTGACACACACGCGCATTTAAATGCAGAACAATATGATACTGATCTAGAAGAGGTTATTGAACGGGCAAAAGCTGAACAAGTGAATCGAATTGTCGTAGTGGGTTTTGACCGTCCGACCATCACACGTGCGATGGAAATGATTGAGGCATATGATTTTATTTATGCAGCCATCGGCTGGCACCCTGTTGATGCAATCGACATGACTGAGGAAGATTTAGCGTGGATAAAAGAGCTTTCTGTTCATGAAAAAGTGGTGGCGATAGGTGAAATGGGGTTGGATTATCATTGGGACAAATCTCCTAAAGAGATCCAAAAAGAGGTATTCAGAAAACAAATCGCCTTAGCGAAAGAGGTCAATCTGCCTATTATCATTCATAACCGTGATGCAACGGAGGATGTCGTGACCATTTTGAAGGAGGAAGGCGCAGAAGCTGTGGGCGGAATCATGCACTGCTTTACAGGAAGTGCGGAAGTGGCGAGAGAGTGCATGAAAATGAATTTTTATTTATCATTTGGGGGACCGGTGACTTTCAAAAATGCGAAGAAGCCTAAGGAAGTCGTGAAGGAAATTCCGAATGACCGTTTGCTGATTGAAACTGATTGCCCGTTTCTCACACCTCATCCTTTTCGCGGAAAAAGAAATGAGCCGAGCTATGTAAAATATGTGGCAGAGCAAATTGCTGAATTAAAAGGAATGACTTTCGAAGAGGTTGCTTCAATTACGACTGAAAATGCAAAAAGACTTTTCCGTATAAACTGACAAAAAACGCTAGCGGGTTTTGTAAGAGCTTGTCCTTTTCAGCGCTTATTCATAAAAGTTCTACATGCTTTCTTCTCCTCATAGGATAGGGTTGTCGACAAGTCTTTCTTCCGTTTCTCAGTGTATTTCAGGATAATGAAGAAGACACTGGGCTTTTGGGAGAAAGAGAGAGGAGGGTTGACAGCCTTTTAGATACTCTATATAATCTCTCCGAGGAGAAGGAGGCGTTTTTCATCACACAAAAAATGAAAAAGCTGTTTTCCGTAAAGCTTAGCAAAAGCAAAGTCATTCTGGTTGCTGCTTGTTTGCTTTTGGCGGGAAGCGGGACTGCGTACGCGGCTCATGAGCTGACGAAACAATCAGTCTCAGTTTCTATCAATGGCAAAAAGAAACATATACGCACACACGCAAAAACGGTCGGTGATCTTTTAGATACGCTTGATATAAAGACAAGAGACGAAGACAAGATCACACCTGCTAAACAGACAAACATAACAGCAGATATGGCCGTTGTGTATGAGGCTGCAAAACCTGTCAAGCTTACAATAAACGGGGAAGAAAAGACATTATGGTCAACAGCAAAAACGGTCGGTGCATTACTGGACGAACAAGATGTTGATGTGAAAAAACACGATCAAATTGATCCCGCAATAGATACAGATATTTCGAAAGACATGAAGATTAACATAGAACCCGCATTCCAGGTTACTGTAAATGATGCAGGAAAACAAAAGAAGATCTGGACGACTTCGACTACCGTCGCTGACTTTTTAAAACAGCAAAAGATGAACATAAAAGACGAAGATAAAATCAAGCCTGCGTTAGATGCAAAGCTGACGAAAGCAAAGGCTGATATTACAATTACTCGTATCGAAAAGGTCACCGATGTAGTTGAAGAGAAAATCGCGTTCGATGTGAAAAAACAAGAAGACGCTTCTCTTGACAAAGGGAAAGAAAAGGTTGTCCAAAAAGGAAAAGAAGGCAAGCTTAAAAAACACTTCGAAGTCGTTAAAGAAAACGGCAAAGAAGTCTCCAGAGAGCTTGTGAAAGAAGAAACGGCTGAACAAAGCAAAGATAAAGTGATTGCTGTCGGCACAAAGCAAAGCAGTCCAAAGGTTGAAAAGGTCAATGCTTCCGGCGATTCAAAAACGGTTGTGTCCCGTAGCAATGAGTCAACAGGCAAAGTGATGACTGTATCATCTACGGCTTATACGGCAAGCTGCAGCGGTTGTTCAGGACATACAGCTACAGGCGTTAACTTAAAAAATAATCCGAATGCGAAAGTCATCGCTGTAGATCCAAATGTCATTCCGCTAGGCTCCAAAGTTCACGTTGAAGGCTATGGATATGCCATTGCTGCAGATACTGGTTCAGCGATTAAAGGGAGCAAAATAGACGTCTTTTTCCCGGAGAAATCATCGGCGTACCGATGGGGAAATAAAACAGTCAAAATTAAAATCTTAAATTAATATATACTTATGTATTCAGAGGGTTTTGCGCCCTCTGTTTTTTTCGTTATAATAGACAAAGTGTATTTTCTGCTTTATTAGACGCTCGACACAAGAAAAAGTTTCATGAATATACAAAAGTTTTTAATTTGTCTTGGAGGAAATAATGAAAATTAAAGAGATCATTGTGGTCGAGGGGCGTGACGATACGGCCCGCATCAAATTGGCTGTTGATGCAGACACAATTGAAACAAATGGTTCAGCCATCGATGATCATGTGATTGACCAAATCCGTTTGGCCCAGAAGACCAGAGGTGTCATTATTTTAACAGATCCGGATTTCCCGGGTGAGAAGATCCGCAAAACCATTTCAGAAGCTGTATCCGGCTGCAAGCATGCATTTTTGCCAAAACATCTTGCCAAACCTAAAAACAAGCGGGGAATCGGTGTGGAGCACGCATCGATTGAAAGCATTAGGGCATGTTTAGAAAACGTGCACGAAGAGATGGAAGCGCAGCCGAGTGACATTTCAGCTGAGGATTTGATTCATGCCGGGCTGATTGGCGGATCTGCGGCCAAACGCCGCCGCGAACGACTGGGTGATCTATTGAAAATCGGCTATACAAATGGAAAACAGCTTCAAAAACGGCTGCAAATGTTTCAAATTAAAAAAAGTGATTTTATGAGTGCGCTCGATACCGTTATGCGGGAGGAACAGAATGAATAAAGATATTGCGACACCGATAAGAACGAAAGAGATACTGAAAAAATACGGTTTTTCTTTTAAAAAGAGCTTAGGACAGAATTTCTTAATTGATACGAACATTTTAGACAGAATTGTCGATCACGCGGAAGTGACGGAGAAAACGGGTGTCATTGAAATCGGCCCGGGAATCGGGGCTTTGACCGAGCAGCTCGCCAAGCGGGCGAAAAAGGTCGCGGCATTTGAGATTGACCAGCGATTATTGCCGATTCTAAAGGACACGCTGTCTCCTTACGACAATGTCACTGTCATTCATCAGGACGTATTAAAGGCTGACGTCAAATCCGTCATTGAAGAACAATTTCAAGATTGTGATGAAATCATGGTTGTAGCCAACCTTCCTTATTACGTGACAACGCCGATTATCATGAAACTGCTTGAAGAACATCTCCCGCTGAAAGGGATTGTGGTCATGCTGCAAAAAGAAGTAGCTGAGCGCATGGCGGCAGACCCTTCATCTAAGGAATACGGTTCACTTTCAATCGCGGTCCAATTTTATACAGAAGCCAAAACGGTGATGACCGTTCCAAAAACCGTGTTTGTTCCTCAGCCTAATGTAGATTCCGCAGTCATTCGGCTGATCCTCCGCGATGGCCCGGCAGTGGACGTGGAAAACGAAGCCTTTTTCTTTCAGTTGATCAAGGCCAGTTTTGCTCAGCGCCGTAAAACGCTGCTCAATAACTTAGTCAACAATCTGCCTGATGGAAAAGCACAAAAATCAAAGATTGAGCAAGTGTTGGAAGAGACAAATATTGACGGCAAGCGCCGTGGTGAATCTCTGTCTATAGAGGAGTTTGCAGCGCTGTCTAACGGATTGTATAAAGCCCTTTTTTAAAAGGGCTTTTTGTTTTGCGCACCACTTGGACTGCCGCTACATAGGCTAGAGAAGGACCTTAAATTCAATGAGAAGAAAAACTTGGACTCAGCGAAAAAAGGCGCTTTCTCAAGGCTCTTTCTTTCATGATGAGGCTTAGTCTATGTGTGGAGTGAGGAACGTGCAATTTCAAATAGGAGATATGGTAGCCAGAAAATCCTATCAAATGGATGTTTTGTTTCGCATTATAGGAATAGAGCAAACAAGCAAAGGGAATTCAATCGCTATTTTGCATGGTGATGAAGTCAGGCTGATTGCTGATGCGGATATTTCTGATCTTGTAGCAGTAAAAAAAGATGAGCAAATGATGCGGAAAAAGAAAGATGAGAGCAGAATGAATGAATCGCTCGAATTGCTCCGCCAAGATTATAAGCTGCTCAGAGAAAAGCAGGAGTACTATGCGACAAGCCAGTATCAGCATCAGGAGCATTATTTCCATATGCCGGGCAAGGTGCTTCATTTGGACGGCGATGAAGCATATCTGAAAAAATGCCTGAATGTCTATAAAAAAATTGGAGTGCCCGTCTATGGCATCCATTGCCATGAAAAGAAAATGTCTGCTTCTATTGAAGAATTACTCGACAAATATCGACCTGACATCTTGGTGATAACAGGGCATGATGCGTACTCAAAGCAAAAGGGCGAGATTGATGATTTGAACGCGTACAGACATTCAAAGCATTTTGTTGAAACGGTTCAAAACGCCCGAAAAAAGATCCCTCACTTAGATCAGCTTGTTATTTTTGCGGGGGCTTGCCAATCCCACTTTGAATCGCTCATAAGAGCGGGGGCAAATTTCGCGAGTTCACCGTCAAGAGTAAACATTCATGCGCTTGATCCGGTGTATATCGTCGCGAAAATCAGCTTTACGCCGTTTATGGAACGAATTAATGTATGGGAAGTGCTCCGTAATACGCTGACAAGAGAGAAAGGGCTTGGAGGTATAGAAACAAGAGGAGTACTGAGAATTGGAATGCCATATAAGTCCAATTAACAGATGAAAACCTGCATCTATGCGGGTTTTTTATTTTACATAATGATACATAATTTACCGAAACTTGCGGAAAATAATTGAGGAATCATAGAATTTTGTCAAAATAATTTTGTTGACAACGTCTTATCAACGTTGATATAATTTAAATTTTATTTGACAAAAATGGGCTCATGTTGTACAATAAGTATAGTGAGGTGGATGCAATGGCGAAGACGTTGTCCGACATTAAAAGATCGCTTGATGGGAATTTAGGTAAAAGGCTGACGTTAAAGGCAAACGGTGGCCGCCGAAAAACAATTGAGCGCTCGGGCATTTTAGCTGAGACGTACCCTTCTGTTTTTGTGATACAACTAGATCAAGACGAGAACTCGTTTGAAAGAGTTTCATACAGTTACGCTGATATTTTGACTGAGACTGTTGAGCTGACTTTTAATGATGACGCCGCAAGCTCAGTGGCATTTTAACGGGCAGTGAACCTTTTGTTTACTGCTTTTTGTTTTGCCCTTTTTTTGTTTCCATTAATTTTAACGAAAGTTTCATCTGTTATTAACAAAAGATAAAAACGGTCACATATTATCGTCACGTGCACGAATGGCTATCACTTCTAAAAAAGGGGTTGTTTCGTTTGGGCAGACGTCGTGGAGTTATGTCAGATGAGTTTAAATATGAGCTGGCTAAAGACCTTGGTTTTTATGACACAGTGAAAAATGGCGGCTGGGGCGAAATTCGCGCCCGCGATGCCGGTAACATGGTAAAGCGCGCCATTGAAATCGCTGAACAGCAAATGGCTCAGAATCAGAATAACCGATAAGGATGTGACCCGGGGGACGTGCTGTTCCCCGGTTTTTATTTTGGATATAAATACATAATAGGCTGCAATATGGATATGTTCATCCTGTACTTCAAATGTGATACAATGTTCATACTTATGTTTAGATGGAGAAGTAGGTGAAAGCTATGCGTATTTTAGAAAAAGCGCCAGCGAAGATCAATCTGTCACTTGATGTCACCCGAAAACGCCCGGATGGCTATCATGAAGTCGAAATGATCATGACGACGATTGATTTAGCGGATCGGATTGAATTGACGGAGCTGGCAGAGGATGAAGTGAGAGTCTCCTCCCACAACCGTTTTGTGCCTGATGATCAAAGAAACTTAGCTTATCAGGCTGCCAAACTGATCAAGGACAGATACAACGTAAAAAAGGGAGTTTCCATCATGATTACGAAGATGATTCCGGTGGCTGCTGGTCTTGCCGGCGGAAGCAGTGATGCGGCGGCGACGCTCAGAGGGCTGAACAAACTGTGGAATTTAAATCTCTCTGCAGAAACGCTTGCCGAGCTTGGAGCGGAAATTGGCTCCGACGTTTCATTTTGTGTCTATGGCGGAACTGCACTGGCAACTGGACGCGGCGAGAAAATTAAACACATCAGCACGCCTCCGCACTGCTGGGTCATTTTAGCGAAACCGACAATCGGTGTTTCAACTGCTGAAGTGTACAGACAGCTGAAGCTGGATGATGTTGAGCATCCCGATGTACATGGCATGATTGAAGCTATAGAGGAAAAGAGTTTTCAAAAGATGTGCAGCCGTTTAGGTAATGTGCTCGAATCTGTTACGCTTGATATACATCCTGAAGTTGCGATGATCAAAAACCAGATGAAACGCTTTGGCGCAGACGCCGTGTTAATGAGCGGGAGCGGACCGACTGTGTTTGGACTGGTTCAGTATGAGTCGAAGGTGCAGAGAATTTATAACGGGTTAAGAGGCTTCTGCGATCAGGTTTATGCGGTGAGAATGATCGGCGAACAGAACGCTCTTGATTAAATCCGTATGTTAAGTTATATTGATCTTAAAATATTCGGATTTTGGGGGTAAGTTCATGAAGTTTCGTCGCAGCGGCAGATTGGTGGACTTAACAAATTACTTGTTAACCCATCCGCACGAGTTAATACCGCTAACCTTTTTTTCTGAGCGGTATGAATCTGCAAAATCATCGATCAGTGAAGATTTAACAATTATTAAGCAAACCTTTGAGCAGCAGGGGATTGGTACTTTGCTTACTGTTCCCGGAGCTGCCGGAGGCGTCAAATATATTCCGAAAATGAAACAGGCTGAAGCTGAAGAGTTTGTGCAGACACTTGGACAGTCGCTGGCAAATCCTGAACGTATCCTTCCGGGCGGTTATGTATATTTAACGGATATCTTAGGAAAGCCATCTGTACTCTCCAAGGTAGGGAAGCTGTTTGCTTCTGTGTTTGCAGAGCGCAAAATTGATGTTGTCATGACCGTTGCCACTAAAGGCATCCCTCTGGCGTACGCAGCTGCAAGCTATCTGAATGTGCCTGTCGTCATTGTTCGCAAAGATAACAAGGTAACAGAAGGCTCTACAGTCAGCATTAACTACGTCTCAGGCTCATCAAACCGCATTCAAACGATGTCACTTGCGAAAAGAAGTATGAAAACGGGTTCAAACGTACTCATTATTGATGACTTTATGAAAGCAGGCGGCACAATTAATGGTATGATTAACCTGTTAGATGAGTTTAACGCAAATGTGGCGGGGATCGGCGTCTTGGTTGAAGCCGAAGGAGTAGATGAACGTCTTGTTGATGAATATATGTCACTTCTTACTCTTTCAACCATCAACATGAAAGAGAAGTCCATTGAAATTCAGAATGGCAATTTTCTGCGTTTTTTTAAAGACAATCTTTTAAAGAATGGAGAGACAGAATCATGACAAAAGCAGTCCACACAAAACATGCCCCAGCGGCAATCGGGCCTTACTCACAAGGGATTATCGTAAATAATATGTTTTACAGCTCAGGCCAAATTCCTTTGACTCCTTCAGGTGAAATGGTGAACGGTGATATTAAAGAGCAGACTCATCAAGTATTCAGCAACTTAAAAGCGGTGCTGGAAGAAGCAGGCGCTTCTTTAGAAACAGTTGTAAAAGCAACTGTATTTATTGCGGATATGGAACAGTTTGCAGAAGTAAACGAAGTGTACGGGCAATATTTTGACACTCACAAACCGGCGAGATCTTGTGTTGAAGTCGCGAGACTGCCGAAGGACGCCCTAGTCGAAATCGAAGTTATTGCATTGGTAAAATAATAATAAAAAAAGTGATTCTGGGTGACCCTCGGAATCACTTTTTTATTTACCTTATGTCCGAAATAAAAGCGTTATGACCTAATTGTGTAACTATATCCTATTTTTTCAAAAAATATTTTAAAAACGAGCAGGATTTCAGAAAAAATCGTGGAATTGATACACTAATGCTTTTATATAGGGAAAAGGTGGTGAACTACTGTGGAAGTTACTGACGTAAGATTACGCCGCGTGAATACCGATGGTCGCATGAGAGCGATTGCATCCATCACGCTGGATCACGAATTTGTTGTTCATGATATTCGTGTGATTGATGGAAACAATGGTCTTTTCGTTGCGATGCCGAGTAAACGCACCCCTGATGGAGAGTTCCGAGATATTGCTCATCCTATTAATTCAAGCACGCGAGGAAAGATTCAAGATGCCGTGTTAAATGAGTATCATCGTATGGGTGACACTGAAGCATTAGAATTCGAAGAAGCTGGAGCTTCTTAAAAAATAACCAAAAAGCAAGGACTGCTGAAAGGGCTGACAAAAGCCTTTGCCGGCAGTCCTTTTTTAATTCTGATTTTTCAAACTTAATTTCACTCAATAGAAAATTCTTGCACTTCATGAAGTCTCCTTGAAATCAGAAGATATTTAGGATATATTTTTCTATGGATAAAAGGGATATTGGAGGCCAATAAATGGATAAGCGGTTTGCAGTTGTTTTAGCGGCTGGACAAGGAACAAGAATGAAATCGAAGCTTTATAAAGTCCTTCATCCAGTTTGCGGTAAGCCTATGGCAGAGCACGTCGTGGATGAAGCCTTAAAGTTATCTTTATCGAAGCTTGTCACGATTGTCGGACATGGTGCGGAAGAAGTGAAAAAGCAGCTTGGTGATAAAAGCGAGTATGCGCTTCAAGCAGAACAGCTTGGCACTGCTCATGCTGTAAAACAGGCACAGCCATTTCTTGCTGACGAAAAAGGCGTCACAATTGTCATTTGCGGAGATACGCCGCTTTTAACAGCTGAGACAATGGAACAGATGCTGAAAGAACATACACAAAGAGAAGCGAAAGCTACGATTTTAACTGCGGTTGCAGAAGATCCAACCGGATACGGACGTATTATTCGCAGTGAAAACGGAGCGGTTCAAAAAATTGTTGAGCATAAGGACGCCTCTGAAGAAGAACGTCTTGTAACTGAGATTAATACCGGTACGTATTGTTTTGACAATGAAGCGCTATTCCGGGCCATTGATCAGGTGTCTAATGATAATGCTCAAGGTGAGTATTATTTGCCGGATGTCATAGAGATTCTTAAAAACGAAGGCGAAACTGTTGCCGCTTACCAGACTGGTAATTTCCAAGAAACACTCGGAGTTAATGATAGAGTCGCTCTTTCTCAGGCAGAACAATTTATGAAAGAGCGTATTAATAAACGGCATATGCAAAATGGCGTAACGCTGATTGACCCGATGAACACGTATATTTCTCCTGACGCTGTTATCGGAAGCGATACTGTGATTTATCCTGGAACAGTGATTAAAGGTGAGGTGCAAATCGGAGAAGATACGATTATCGGACCTCATACGGAGATTATGAATAGTTCAATTGGCAGCCGTACGGTGATTAAACAATCGGTAGTCAATCACAGTCAAGTGGGGAATGATGTAAACATAGGACCTTTTGCTCACATCAGACCTGATTCTGTCATCGGGAATGAAGTGAAGATCGGAAATTTTGTTGAAATCAAAAAGACTCAATTCGGAGACCGAAGCAAGGCTTCTCATTTAAGCTATGTCGGTGATGCTGAGGTAGGCACAGATGTAAACTTGGGCTGCGGTTCAATAACTGTCAATTATGATGGAAAGAATAAATATTTGACGAAAATTGAAGACGGCGCGTTTATCGGCTGCAATTCCAACTTGGTTGCCCCTGTCACAGTCGGAGAAGGCGCTTATGTTGCTGCGGGTTCAACTGTTACGGAAGATGTACCTGGAAAAGCGCTTGCTATTGCCAGAGCGAGACAAGTAAATAAAGACGATTATGTGAAAAATATTCATAAAAAATAATCCTAAATTCGGAGGTTTATCCATGTCTAATCAATACGGAGATAAGAATTTAAAGATTTTTTCTTTGAATTCGAATCCAGAGCTTGCAAAAGAAATCGCAGATATAGTTGGAGTTCAATTAGGAAAATGTTCTGTCACAAGATTTAGTGACGGGGAAGTCCAAATTAATATCGAAGAAAGTATTCGCGGATGTGACTGCTATATCATCCAGTCTACAAGTGCCCCCGTTAACGAGCATATTATGGAACTGTTAATTATGGTAGATGCGTTAAAACGCGCTTCTGCAAAAACGATTAACATTGTTATTCCTTATTATGGTTATGCGCGTCAAGACAGAAAAGCAAGATCCCGTGAGCCAATCACAGCAAAACTTTTCGCAAACCTGCTTGAAACAGCCGGTGCTACTCGCGTAATTGCACTTGACCTGCATGCGCCGCAAATTCAGGGATTCTTTGATATACCGATTGACCACTTAATGGGTGTTCCGATTTTAGGAGAATATTTTGAAGGCAAAAACCTTGAAGATATCGTCATTGTTTCACCAGACCACGGCGGTGTGACACGCGCCCGCAAACTGGCTGACCGACTAAAAGCGCCGATTGCGATAATCGATAAACGCCGTCCGCGTCCAAACGTGGCGGAAGTCATGAATATTGTAGGTAATATCGAAGGGAAGACCGCTATCCTTATCGATGACATTATCGATACTGCAGGTACCATTACACTTGCTGCTAATGCGCTCGTTGAAAACGGAGCGAAAGAAGTATATGCATGCTGCACACACCCTGTACTATCAGGTCCTGCTGTTGAACGTATTAATAATTCAACAATCAAAGAGCTTGTTGTGACAAACAGCATCAAGCTTCCTGAAGAAAAGAAAATTGAACGGTTTAAGCAGCTTTCAGTCGGACCGCTTTTGGCCGAAGCCATTATTCGTGTTCATGAGCAGCAATCAGTCAGCTATCTGTTCAGCTAAACCGACTTTTGAGGTTTAAATCCTTATCGTTATGGGTATTGTTTGTAGTAGGACAATAAAACGATTATAGGATGGTGCTGAATATGGCAACTTTAACGGCAAAAGAAAGAACGGATTTTACTCGTTCGTCTCTTCGGAATATCCGTACTTCAGGACATGTTCCAGGTATCATATATGGGAAAGACACGGGAAACAAACCTGTATCATTAGACAGTGTGGAGCTGATCAAAACGCTGAGGGACGAAGGTAAAAATACAGTTATCACGCTTGACGTCAGCGGAGAAAAACATTCTGTCATGGTGACAGACCTGCAAACGGACCCGCTGAAAAATGAAGTCACTCATGCTGACTTTCAAGTGGTCAATATGGGTGAAGACATTGAGGTGGAAGTTCCGATTCATTTGACCGGAGAAGCCATCGGAGTGAAAAACGGAGGCGTATTGCAGCAGCCGCTGCATGCACTTACTGTAAAGGCAAAGCCAAAAGCCATTCCGCAAACGATTGAGGCTGATATTTCAAACCTTGATGTAAATGAGGTACTCACTATTGCGGATCTGGCTGCTGACGGTGACTACGCCTTTAATCAAGAATCAGATGAGGTTGTAGCTTCTATCCTTCCTCCGCAGCAGCAGGAAGCAGCTGAGATAGATGAAGAGGAATCTGCCGATGCTCAGCCTGAAGGTGAAAACAAAGAACAATAATAGCTTAAGGCGTAACCCTCCCGCGGTTACGTCTTTTGTGCTAGAATGAGAAGAATTATAGCCCGCTATGCAGACGGGAGTTTATGTGACTAAGGGAGGATTCGCCATGCTTGTGATTGCCGGTCTCGGAAACCCGGGGAAAAACTATGAAAACACACGGCATAATGTCGGATTTATGGTGATAGATCAGCTTGCGAAGGAATGGAATATTGAGCTGAATCAAAATAAATTTAATGGATTATACGGAACCGGATTTGTTTCCGGCAAAAAGGTTCTACTTGTTAAACCGCTTACATATATGAATTTATCAGGAGAATGTTTGCGGCCTTTAATGGACTATTATGATGTTGAAAACGAAGATTTAACAGTCGTTTACGACGATCTTGATCTTCCGGCTGGCAAAATCCGTTTAAGAACAAAAGGAAGCGCCGGAGGACACAATGGCATCAAATCATTGATCCAGCATCTTGGAACATCCGAGTTTGATCGCATCCGCATCGGAATCGGCCGGCCTGTAAACGGCATGAAGGTCGTTGACTATGTGTTAGGCTCCTTCACCAAGGAGGAGGCACCAGATATTGGTGAAGCGATCGAAAAATCTGTGAAGGCTTGTGAAGCTTCTCTGAGCAAGCCGTTTTTAGAAGTCATGAACGAATTTAACGCAAAGGTATAAAATGAATCAACAAAGCCCATACTACACCAAAATAACTTTTTCATCAGGAGGTCCCTTGTATGGCTTTGCATTATTATTGCCGTCATTGCGGAGTGAAAGTAGGCAGTCTCGAATCTTCCATGGTATCGACTGACTCACTCGGTTTTCAGCACTTAACAAACGAAGAAAGAAACGATATGATTTCTTATAAAGAAAATGGAGATGTTCAAGTTTTGACCATATGTGAAGATTGCCAAGAGGCGCTTGACCGAAATCCGCATTACCACGAACATCACACATTTATTCAATAAAAAGCTTTGGTGTAGATACTAGACCAAAGCGTTTTTCTGTTCTCACAGGAAACAGAGAGGAGGGGCCATATGGACAACATTCAAACCTTTATAAAAGAAAGCGATGACTTTAAATCCATCATCAACGGTTTACACGAGGGGCTGAAGGAACAGCTGCTCGCGGGTCTGTCGGGTTCCGCGCGTTCTGTTTTTACTTCTGCCTTGGCTAATGAAACGAATAAGCCTATCTTTCTAATCACCCATAATTTATATCAAGCCCAGAAAGTAACGGATGATCTGACTGTACTCCTAGGGGACCGATCTGTCCTTTTGTACCCCGTTAATGAACTCATTTCATCAGAAATAGCAGTCGCAAGCCCCGAATTACGGGCGCAGCGATTAGATGTCATTAATAGATTAACGAATGGAGAAGCGCCAATTGTCGTTGCTCCTGTAGCTGCAATCAGAAGAATGCTGCCGCCTGTAGAGGTGTGGAAAAACAGTCAAATGCTCATTCAAGTTGGCCATGATATCGAACCTGATCAGCTCGCATCACGGCTGGTAGAGGTAGGATATGAGCGGTCTGATATGGTGTCTGCACCCGGGGAATTCAGCATTCGCGGAGGAATCATTGACATATACCCGCTGACTTCAGAGCATCCGGTGAGAATTGAACTTTTTGACACCGAAGTGGATTCAATCCGCAGCTTTAACTCAGATGATCAGCGGTCAATTGAGACCCTTACCTCTATCAATGTTGGTCCTGCTAAGGAACTGATTATCAGATCTGAAGAAAAAGTTCGGGCGATGGAGAAAATTGATAAAGGCCTTGCCGCAAGCCTAAAAAAATTAAAGAACGACAAGCAAAAAGAAATTCTTCATACGAATATTTCTCATGACAAAGAACGCTTGTCTGAAGGTCAGACAGATCAGGAACTGGTGAAGTATCTCTCATACTTCTATGAAAAGCCTGCTAGTTTACTAGATTATACACCTGATAACACACTTCTGATTTTAGATGAAGTCAGCCGGATTCATGAGATGGAAGAGCAGCTTCAAAAAGAAGAAGCGGAGTTCATAACAAACCTTCTTGAGGAAGGGAAGATTTTGCATGACATCAGTTTGTCATTCAACTTCCAAAAAATAGCATATGAGCAAAAACGGTCTCTGCTGTACTATTCTTTATTTTTGCGGCATGTACAGCATACGAGCCCGCAAAATATCGTCAATGTGTCAAGCAGACAAATGCAGAGTTTTCATGGCCAAATGAACGTGCTCGCGGGTGAAATGGAACGCTTTAAAAAATCAAACTTCACCGTTGTATTCTTAGGTGCAGACAAGGAACGTACACAGAGGTTATCTTCCGTTCTGTCTGATTATGAAATCGAAGCCGCCGTGACGGACAGCAAAAAAGCGCTTGTGCAGGGACAGGTCTATATCATGGAAGGTGAGCTGCAATCGGGATTTGAGCTGCCATTAATGAAGCTTGCTGTTATTACAGAAGAAGAACTGTTCAAAAACCGTGTGAAAAAGAAGCCTCGTAAACAGAAGCTTACAAATGCAGAGCGCATCAAGAGCTATTCCGAGCTTCAAATCGGTGATTATGTCGTTCATATTAATCACGGGATCGGAAAGTATTTGGGGATTGAAACCCTTGAAATCAATGGGATCCACAAAGACTATTTAAACATTCATTATCAGGGAAGCGACAAGCTATACGTACCTGTCGAGCAAATTGACCAAGTGCAAAAGTATGTTGGCTCCGAAGGAAAAGAGCCGAAGCTGTATAAATTAGGCGGAAGCGAATGGAAGCGGGTCAAGAAAAAAGTAGAGACATCGGTTCAGGATATTGCTGACGACTTAATTAAGCTTTATGCCGAAAGGGAGGCGAGCAAAGGCTACGCGTTTACTCCTGATCATGAGATGCAGCGGGAATTTGAATCGTCGTTCCCTTATCAAGAGACTGAGGATCAGCTCCGTTCCATTCACGAAATCAAAAAGGACATGGAACGAGAACGTCCGATGGACCGCTTGCTATGTGGAGATGTGGGCTATGGAAAAACAGAGGTTGCTATACGTGCTGCATTTAAGGCGATAGGTGACGGAAAGCAGGTAGCGCTGCTTGTTCCGACAACAATTTTGGCACAGCAGCACTATGAAACCATTACTGAGCGCTTTCAGGACTATCCGATTAATATCGGCCTGCTCAGCAGATTCAGAACGAGGAAAGAAGCGAACGAAACGCTCAAAGGATTGAAAAACGGTACTGTTGATATCGTCATCGGAACGCACCGGCTGCTATCCAAAGATGTCGTTTATAAAGACTTAGGGCTCCTTATCATTGATGAAGAGCAGCGTTTCGGTGTAACCCATAAAGAAAAGATCAAGCAGATCAAAGCCAATGTGGATGTATTAACATTAACCGCGACGCCTATTCCACGTACGCTGCATATGTCTATGCTTGGCGTAAGGGATCTTTCAGTCATTGAGACTCCGCCGGAAAACCGCTTCCCCGTACAGACGTATGTTGTGGAATACAACGGCGCCCTTGTCAGAGAGGCGATTGAACGTGAGCTTGCGCGCGGAGGCCAGGTCTATTTCTTGTACAACCGGGTTGAGGATATTGAACGGAAAGCGGATGAGATCTCTATGCTGGTCCCTGACGCGAAGGTAGCGTATGCGCATGGGAAAATGACAGAAAACGAACTAGAAACCGTTATGCTAAGTTTTCTTGAAGGAGAATCAGACGTTCTCGTTAGCACAACCATTATTGAAACCGGCGTAGACATCCCGAACGTCAATACGCTGATTGTATTTGACGCCGACAAAATGGGACTTTCTCAGCTTTATCAGCTGCGGGGGCGTGTCGGCCGTTCTAATCGTGTGGCGTATGCGTACTTTACGTACCGCCGCGATAAAGTACTGACAGAAGTTGCTGAAAAAAGGCTGCAGGCCATTAAAGAATTCACAGAGCTTGGTTCCGGTTTTAAAATCGCAATGCGTGACTTAACGATACGCGGAGCCGGGAATCTTCTCGGCGCCCAGCAGCACGGCTTCATCGACTCGGTCGGATTTGACCTCTATTCACAAATGCTGAAGGAAGCCATTGAAGAGCGTAAAGGAGACACAGCGAAAACGGAGAAGTTTGAAACAGAAATTGATGTCGAGCTTGATGCCTATATTCCTGAAACTTATATTCAAGACGGAAAACAGAAAATTGATATGTATAAACGCTTCAGGTCTGTGGCTACAATCGAAGAAAAGAATGAACTTCAAGACGAAATGATCGACCGATTTGGAAACTATCCAAAAGAAGTTGAATACTTGTTTACTGTTGCAGAAATGAAGGTTCATGCGAAACATGAACGTGTTGAGCTGATTAAGCAGGATAAAGATGCTGTCAGATTGACGATTTCTGAAGAAGCAAGTGCTGAAATTGACGGACAGAAGCTGTTTGAGCTCGGCAATAAATATGGCAGACAAATCGGACTGGGAATGGAAGGAAAAAAACTCAAAATTTCTATACAGACGAAAGGCCGTAGTGCCGATGAATGGCTCGAAACCGTGCTGGGCATGCTGAAAGGCTTAAAAAATGTGAAAAAGCAAACCATTTCTTCAACGTAAATTTTGTTACTCTCTGGTGTATATTACATTTGATGTGACGGATACTAATTTCAAGCGAGGCGGAAGGTACATAAAGTAACTGCTTTAGGTCTTTCCCACATGTATATACCATCAAATGAAAGAGAGGCACCAGAGATGAAAGCAACCGGTATCGTACGTCGTATTGATGACTTAGGTCGGGTCGTGATCCCTAAAGAAATTCGCAGAACTCTGAGAATCAGGGAAGGCGATCCGCTTGAGATTTTTGTAGATCGTGACGGAGAAGTCATTTTGAAAAAGTACTCTCCGATCAGTGAGCTTGGAGACTTTGCAAAGGAGTATGCAGACGCGCTTTATGACAGTCTCGGACATTCAGTACTGATTTGTGACCGTGATGTCTATATTGCCGTGTCCGGCAGCTCGAAAAAAGACTACTTAAACAAGCCGATCAGTGAAATGCTGGAAAAAACAATGGATCAGCGCAGTTCCGTGCTTGAGAGTGATGCGAAATCAGTACAGCTCGTTAATGGCATAGATGAGGACATGAATTCTTACACTGTCTGCCCGATTGTGGCAAATGGTGATCCGATAGGCGCAGTGATTATTTTTTCAAAGGATCAGACAATGGGCGAAGTAGAGCATAAAGCCGTTGAGACAGCAGCAGGATTTTTGGCGCGACAAATGGAACAGTAGGTCTTATTCCTTTTATCGAAAATAGGTATGAAAAGAACAGCTCTCCTGGGGACGCTGTTCTTTTTTCGTGCATGCCCAGAAAGGATTCCGAGGGTTGGGATGTGGTATAATAACCTCGTTTTTATTTGTGTCGCGGCAATACGTGAACCGTATTCGTATTGTCCCTGACGTTGGGAAGGAGCTTTTGGATGGACGATTCAATAGGCGGCAAACGGCATTGGATTTGGCAGGGGGCTGTTGTTTTAATTCTGGCAGGCGTCATCACAAAAATATTAAGCGCCGTTTACAGAGTCCCGTTTCAAAACATTGTCGGCGATGTTGGATTTTATATATATCAGCAGGTATATCCCTTTCTTGGTATTGCGGTCATGCTGTCAACATCAGGATTTCCGGTCATTATTTCGAAACTGATGAATGATTATAGTGAAAAAAGCCATCACACCATATTAAAAATATCAGCGGTGTTTTTATCTTTAATCGGTATTTTATTATTTCTTTGCTTATATATGGGTGCTGCTCCAATCGCACTTTTTATGGGAGATTCACATCTCGCCGTGTTAATTCAAGTGACTGCGTTTTCATTTTTGCTGTTCCCGTTTGTCGCGTTGCTTAGAGGCGGTTTTCAAGGGCGGCATGACATGCTCCCTTCGGCCTTATCGCAGATGACAGAGCAGTTACTGCGGGTTGCGGTGCTTCTGGGCTTATCATTTTGGCTCGTCAAAAAGGGAGCCTCGCTTTATACTGTCGGAGCGGCAGCCGCTTCCGGGTCTCTTGCCGGAAGTTTAGTTGCATTGATCATACTTGGATTTTTTTGGTTCAAAACGAAAAGAGACAAACAAACGGGTAGCCAAAATGAAAATGTCATAACAACAAAAGAATTGGTAAAAAAACTGCTTTTATATTCTATTACCATTTGTATAAGCAGTTTGCTCCTTTTGTTGATCCAGCTTGTCGATGCGTTGAATTTATATGCTTTGCTTTCGGGTGGTGAGGCAAGCGAAGAAGCAAAACGCCTAAAGGGGATTTATGATCGGGGGCAGCCTTTGCTGCAGCTCGGTTCCGTTTTCGCGGTGAGCATAGCGACATCAATCGTTCCGTATATTTCCAAGGCCGTAAAGAACAAAGAGCTTAAGATCATGAAAGAAAAAGCCGCGTCATCTTTAAAGTTGTGTCTTGTGCTGGGTACAGGCGCGTCGGCTGGATTGATTTGCATTCTTGAGCCGGTCAACATCATGCTGTTTCAAAATGGTGAAGGGACAGCTGCGTTACAAGTATTTAGCTGCTCCATTTTGTTTGCATCCTTGGCGGTCACGGCAGCCGCAGTTTTGCAAGGCGCGGGATACACAGTTTTTCCTGCGATAGCGGTGGGCGCAGGTGTGGCAGTGAAATGGGTGTTAAATACTCTTTTAGTTCCGCGCTATGGGATTGAAGGTGCATCACTTGCTACAGCGGCTTCCTTTGCGGCTGTCGCCGCTCTTAACTTGTATCTGCTTCGGCAAAAGGAATGGCTCGGTAAGCTCAGAGGCGTTATGATTCCGATCATTGGATCCGCCCTTTTGATGTCGGCTGTCTTGCTTGTATATATGCGTCTCTGGACTTTCTTGATTCCTGCAGCAGGAAGAGGAGCGGCTGCGATTGAAAGTCTGTCTGCTGTCGCCATTGGTGGCGCGGTGTTTATTTGTTGTATGATGAAGTTGGGAATATTTACAGATGAAGAGCTGAACAGTGTGCCTTTTGGCAGTAAGTTAAGCAAAATCAGGAGAAGGAGAGAACAAAATGGCGGGTAATATTACAGTTGTCGGACTTGGTGCCGGAGACATGGACCAATTGACAATTGGCATACATAAGCTGCTGACGAAGGCAGATACGCTGTATGTCAGAACCAAGGATCATCCCTTAATTCAGGAGCTTGAAAAAGATACGAAGAACATCCTTTTTTTTGACGATATATATGAGAAACACGACCAATTCGATGCCGTATATGAAGAAATTGCTGATATCCTCTTTGAAGCGGCGCAGGAAGAGGACGTGGTTTATGCTGTGCCGGGACACCCTTTTGTTGCGGAAAAAACAGTACAGCTGCTGACGGTTCGGCAGGAAGAGAAAAACGTGCAAGTAAAAGTCGCAGGAGGACAAAGTTTTCTTGATGCCACATTTAATGCCCTGCAAATTGACCCGATTGAAGGCTTTCAATTTGTGGATGCCGGCACATTGTCTGCGGATGAGCTTGAGCTCAGACATCATCTGATCATTTGTCAGGTTTACGACCAAATGACGGCTTCTGAAGTCAAGCTGACATTGATGGAGAAGCTGCCTGATGATTATGAGGTTGTGATTGTGACTGCAGCAGGAAGCCGTGACGAGGAGATCCAGACAGTGCCTTTATTTGAGCTGGACCGCAATGTCGCCTTGAATAACTTAACAAGTGTGTATATTCCGCCGATTAAAGAAGAGAAGCTGCTTTATCACGAATTTTCCGCGTTCCGAAGCATCATTAGAGAGCTTCGCGGGCCTAATGGATGTCCGTGGGATAAAAAGCAGACTCATCAGTCATTAAAACAGTACATGATTGAAGAGTGTTATGAACTTCTCGAAGCAATTGACGAAGAAGACACAGACCATATGATCGAAGAGCTTGGCGACGTTTTGCTTCAGGTCTTACTTCACGCGCAAATCGGTGAAGACGAAGGTTATTTCACAATTGATGATGTCATAAAAGGAATCAGTGAAAAAATGGTCCGAAGACATCCCCATGTGTTTAAAGATGTTAAGGTTCAGGATGAAAACGATGTTTTGGCAAATTGGGAAGACATAAAAAAAGCCGAAAAAAATACATCGGAAGCATCCTTATTAGACAGCGTGCCGAAGACCCTTCCAGCTCTTTCGAAAGCCGCTAAACTGCAGAAAAAAGCAGCAAAAGTAGGTTTTGACTGGGAAGACGTCAGCGATATTTGGGAAAAGGTAAACGAGGAAATGAAGGAATTTTCTGCTGAGATTTCTGAAGATCCTCATGAACACAATCTCAAGGCCGAGTTTGGCGACGTGTTGTTCGCACTGGTGAATGCAGCCCGCTTCTACAAAATAGAACCGGAGGAAGCACTGGCGATGACCAATGACAAATTCAGGAGACGGTTCTCGTATATTGAGAAAACAGCGAAGGAACAAGAAATCGAGCTGGCCGATATGTCTCTTGAGGACATGGATAAACTGTGGAATGAAGCAAAAGAAACTGAGAGGAGATCATAAATATGAGATTAGATAAATTTTTGAAAGTATCACGGCTGATTAAGCGACGTACACTAGCAAAGGAAGTAGCTGACCAAGGACGAATCTCTATTAACGGAAACCAGGCAAAAGCAAGCTCTGACGTGAAAGCCGGAGATGAACTAAAGGTCCGCTTCGGCCAAAAGCTTGTAACGGTTCAAGTAAATGAGTTGAAGGACACGACGAAAAAAGAAGAAGCTGCAAACATGTATACGATTCTAAAAGAAGAAAAACTCGGCGAATAGGCTTGTTCTAAAAATATCCCCCGCCTCATACAATGCAGTAATAATGCTAAAAGTATCGAGGATATGGGGGCTGAATAGATGAATTCATATTATGATCAAAACGGTTCTTCGTCTGTTCCGGAACAGCACGATGTGACAATGAAAGGCCGGAAGCATTTAGATATTTCAGGGGTTAAGCATGTGGAGAGCTTTGACAATGAAGAGTTCCTGCTGGAAACGGTGATGGGAATGCTCTCAGTCAGAGGCCAAAACCTGCAGATGAAAAATTTAGATGTGGAAAAAGGGATTGTATCTATTAAAGGCAGGGTATTTGATTTAGTGTACTTAGACGAACAACAAGGGGATAAAGCTAAAGGGTTTTTTAGCAAGTTGTTTAAATGACGCTGACGACACAATTCTATACAATGCTGGCGATGTCCGGTATGGGTCTCTGGCTTGGCGCGTCGCTTGATACATACCGGCTCTTTGTCATTCGTGCCAAAACTGCCAGATGGCTATTATTTATTCATGATATTCTTTTCTGGATTGTGCAGGGGCTGCTTTTCTTTTATGTCTTGCTTAGTGTAAATGAGGGAGAATTCAGGCTGTATATCTTTTTAGCGGTTCTGCTGGGCATTGCGACGTATCAGAGCCTTTGCAAGCGAATCTATATAAAAACACTGAAATTCGTCATTTACCTTGCAGTTTCTGTTTATCAATTCTTCAAAAAACTTATTCAGCACGTGTTATTTCGTCCTATTTTGTGGACATGCGGAGCGATTATTTGGCTAGCGGCGTTTTTATTAAATAAAACATACCGCCTGATCGTTTTTCTCTTGTTGTGTCTATATAAAATATTTATGGTTCTGTGTTTTCCGATCCGTTTTATCGCAAAACAATGTTTGAAACTTCTTCCTGAAAAAATACGTCTAACTATGAGACGTTATTTAGAAAAAGGTGCAGGATTTCTCAAAAAGAAGAAGAAACTATTGATAACCATAGGAACGACCATTACACGTTTTTTGAAGAGATGAAAGGAGGACCGTCTGGTTTGAATTTTTCCAGGGAACGAACGATAACTGAAATACAAAATGACTATAAAGAACAGGTAGAGCGGCAAAATCAGCTGAAGAAAAGAAGACGCAAAGGGCTGTACAGGCGGTTGACTGTATTCGGCGCCCTAGTATTTCTGACGGCAATAGTGCTGGCGAGCTCTGTATGGTCCCAAACATCTTCCCTTAGCGCAAAAGAAGAAAAGAAAGAACAGCTTGAAAAAGAACTAAAAAGTTTAAAGACAAAACAAGAGGATTTAAAAGAAGAAATATCCAAATTGAAGGATGAGGATTACGTCACAGAGCTTGCCAGACGGGACTTATTCATGTCCGGAGACGGAGAAATTATCTTCAATGTGGAGAAGAAGAGCAAGTAGCCTTGTTGACACTTAAATTTTTATTTAGGTATAATTAAGCAAACGATCTTTTTATAAGCCTAAGGAGGAGCACTTTTTTTATGTCGATTGAAGTTGGCAGCAAGTTGCAAGGGAAAATTACAGGTATTACAAATTTTGGAGCATTTGTTGAATTGCCTGGAGGCTCAACCGGTCTCGTTCACATCAGTGAGGTAGCTGATAACTATGTCAAAGACATTAACGATCACTTAAAAGTCGGCGACCAAGTTGAAGTGAAAGTCATCAACGTTGAAAAAGACGGGAAAATTGGTTTATCTATTAAAAAAGCTAAAGACCGTCCGCAAGCCAGACCTAGAAATGATTTCCGTCCGAAAGAATCTTTTGAACAGAAAATGAATAAGTTTTTAAAAGACAGCGAAGATCGCTTGTCATCTTTAAAACGCAATACGGAATCAAAACGTGGAGGGCGCGGAGCAAGAAGAGGATAACTTGCTGCTTTCTATAAATAAATGAAGCATCCGTTCATCCCGACGGATGCTTTTTTATAATTCGCCCCTGCTTTAAAAATCAGAAAATTATAACATTAAAGTTTCTGTTGACGAAAAGGACAAACCTTTGTATTATATAACTTGTGCTTAGAAGCATAAAACAATATGGCGGTGTAGCTCAGCTGGCTAGAGCGTACGGTTCATACCCGTGAGGTCGGGGGTTCGATCCCCTCCGCCGCTACCATATTTGTTTGGCCCGTTGGTCAAGCGGTTAAGACACCGCCCTTTCACGGCGGTAACACGGGTTCGAATCCCGTACGGGTCATCCTAAGGAAATCGGTTTCTGATACAGAAACCGGTTTTTTTCATTTTTAGACAACATTCCGGATATTCTTTTGATAAACGAATATCTAGGCAGAAACCGTCGAAGACTTCTTTGGTCTTGTTCCCTTCTTTTGACAAAATCCTATCTGTGCTTTCGCTATAATGACAGGCAACGAATATAACAGGTGGGAGATGAGAGGAATGGAAAAAGCAGAAAGAAGAGTGAACGGGCCAATGGCGGGACAAGCTTTGGAAAAACTCCAATCGTTTTTTAACAGGAGCGCGAAGCTAGTGACTCATCATTTGCATTCACTGTTTTTCTATAAAGGGTTCATTTATGTCGTCATTGGATTTTTGCTTGGACGTGCTTTCATATTATCCGAGGTGCTTCCTTTCGCACTTCCTTTCTTTGGAGCGATGCTTCTTATCAGAAGAGACAAGGCGCTTTATGCGGTGCTGGCTGTGCTTGCGGGTGCGCTGACCATTTCTCCGAAGCACTCATTGCTCATACTAGCGGCTTTGCTGGCATTCTTCGTATGTTCTAAAGTGGCCGCCTTCATCACCGACGATCGCGTGAAAGCACTCCCGATTGTCGTGTTTTTCTCCATGGCTGCAGCAAGAGCCGGATTTGTGTACGCTCAAAATGGCGTGTTTACAACCTATGATTATGTAATGGCTGTGGTTGAAGCTGGACTATCCTTTATTTTGACGCTGATTTTCCTTCAGAGCCTTCCGATTTTTACCATGAAAAAAGTGAAACAATCATTGAAAATAGAAGAAATTATTTGCTTTATGATCCTAATTGCTTCCGTTCTGACGGGGCTTGCCGGCTTGTCCTACCAAGGTATGCAGGCAGAACATATATTGGCACGTTATGTTGTGTTGAGTTTTTCCTTTATTGGCGGTGCAAGCATTGGCTGTACGGTTGGTGTCGTGACCGGTCTGATTCTTGGATTGGCGAATATCGGAAATCTCTATCAAATGAGTCTGCTCGCTTTTTCCGGTTTATTAGGCGGTTTGCTGAAGGAAGGGAAAAAAGCGGGCGCAGCAATCGGGCTGATCGTTGGATCACTTCTTATTTCTTTATATGGTGAAGGCTCTGCCGGTCTGATGACAACACTCTATGAGTCATTAATCGCAGTCGGCCTGTTTTTGCTTACACCTCAATCAATTACAAAGAAAGTGGCGAGATATATTCCGGGAACTGTAGAGCATCTTCAGGAGCAGCAGCAATATGCAAGGAAAATCAGAGATGTCACTGCTCAAAAGGTAGACCAGTTCTCCAATGTATTCCATGCGCTGTCTGAAAGCTTTGCCACCTTTTATCAAGCATCAGACGAACCGGAAGATGACAGCGAAGTTGATCTGTTTTTAAGCAAAATCACAGAGCATTCCTGCCAGACGTGTTACAAGAAAAACAGGTGCTGGGTACAGAACTTTGATAAAACATATGACTTAATGAAACAAGTTATGCTTGAAACAGAAGAAAAAGAATATGCATCAAACCGAAGGCTGAAAAAAGAGTTTCATCAGTATTGTTCTAAATCAAAGCAGGTTGAAGAGCTGATTGAGGACGAACTCGCACATCACCATGCCCATTTGACACTCAAGAAAAAAGTGCAGGACAGCAGACGTTTAGTTGCTGAACAGCTTTTAGGTGTTTCAGAAGTCATGGCAGACTTTTCTCGGGAAATAAAAAGAGAGCGAGAACAGCACTTTCTGCAGGAAGAACAAATCATAGAGGCTCTTCAGCATTTCGGAATCGAGATTCAGCATGTGGAGATCTATAGTCTTGAACAAGGAAACATCGATATTGAAATGACCATTCCGTTCAGCGGACATGGAGAAAGTGAAAAAATTATTGCCCCTATGCTTTCTGATATTTTGGAAGAACAAATTCTTGTGAAAGCCGAACAGCACTCCCCGCATCCGAATGGGTACAGTCATGTCGCCTTTGGATCAACAAAATCATACAGGGTATCTACAGGTGCTGCTCACGCTGCGAAGGGCGGCGGCCTTGTCTCCGGCGACAGCTACAGCATGATAGAGCTTGGAGCCAGAAAATATGCTGCGGCAATTAGTGATGGTATGGGCAATGGTGCAAGGGCGCACTTCGAAAGCAATGAAACGATCAAGCTTCTTGAGAAAATCCTTGAATCCGGCATTGATGAAAAAATAGCAATTAAAACGATCAACAGCATACTGTCCCTAAGGACAACTGACGAGATATACTCCACGCTTGACCTATCTATTATCGATCTTCAAGATGCCAGCTGTAAATTTTTGAAGGTCGGTTCGACGCCTAGCTTTATCAAACGGGGCGACCAGGTAATGAAAGTTCAAGCGAGCAATCTGCCAATCGGTATTATTAATGAATTCGATGTGGAGGTTGTGAGTGAGCAGCTGAAAGCGGGCGACCTCTTGATTATGATGAGTGACGGCATTTTTGAGGGCCCTAAGCATGTGGAAAATCATGATTTATGGATGAAACGCAAAATGAAGGGATTAAAAACAGATGACCCGCAGGAGATTGCCGATTTGCTCATGGAGGAAGTCATTCGCACGAGATCCGGCCAAATTGAGGATGATATGACAGTTGTTGTCGTCCGGATTGACCACAATACACCGAAGTGGGCATCTATTCCTGTTCCGGCCATTTTTCAAAACAAACAAGAAATTTCATAACGCTTTCGTATAAATCAAATTTCTTCTGGCGAAGATGGGAATATATGAATCTGAGAATCCTCGTATTCTCCAGGAGGAATGAATGTGAATAACGGACATTTAAATCAAATTTTGCTGATAACGGATGGCTGCTCGAATCATGGGGAAGACCCGCTTGCAATGGCTGCTTATGCTAAAGAACAGGGGATTACGGTAAACGTCATTGGTATAATGGAAGAAAACCAAATTGATCCTGAAGCGATGAAGGAAGTCGAAGGGATTGCGCTTGCCGGAGGCGGCGTGCATCAAGTCGTTTATGCATCTCAGCTTTCACAAACCGTGCAAATGGTAACAAAAAAAGCGATGACGCAAACCTTACAAGGTGTAGTCAATCAAGAGCTGAAACAAATCCTCGGAAAGAATGTGGAGATGGAGGAGCTTTCACCCGAAAAACGCGGTGAAGTCATGGAAGTGGTAGACGAGCTTGGAGAAACGGTTCATCTTCAGGTTTTGGTTCTTGTTGATATAAGTGCAAGTATGGCGCCTAAGCTTCCAACTGTAAAAGAGGCGTTGATTGATTTGTCTGTCAGCCTCAATTCTCGAATCGGGAATAACGAATTTGCGATGTGTATATTTCCCGGGAAAAAACAAGAGGTTGAGCTTGTGCTGAACTGGACACCGAAGCTGCAATCTCTTTCCACGCTCTTTGCAAAGCTGTCTACAGGGGGCATCACCCCAACAGGTCCGGCGATACGCGAAGCGACACTGCAGTTTGAAAAAATCCGCTCAAGAAGGAGCATGCTGGCAGATGATGAACGACGCTTTGACGAGTTTGGCATGTAGCCTTAAGCCGGGTATGACAATCAAAGGCAAGTGGAACGGAAACGCTTATACATTGCGTAAACAGCTTGGAAAAGGGGCCAATGGAATTGTGTATTTGGCAGAAGCATCAGATGGACATGTTGCCTTAAAGGTGAGTGATGACAGCTTGTCTATTACTTCTGAAGTGAATGTCTTGAAATCTTTCTCAAAGGCCCAGTCCGTTACGATGGGGCCTTCTTTTTTTGATACAGATGATGCCTATATTCCCACAACCAATACGAAGGTTTCATTTTACGCAATGGAATACATAAAAGGGCCGCTGCTTTTAAATTATATCAGTGATAAAGGAGCAGAATGGATACCGGTATTGATGATTCAGCTGTTATCCAGCTTATCGGTGCTTCACCAGCAAGGATGGATATTCGGCGATCTTAAACCTGATAATCTGATCGTAACCGGTCCGCCCGCAAGAATCCGATGCATTGATGTAGGCGGCACAACAAAGGAAGGCCGGGCGATAAAAGAGTATACCGAGTTTTACGACAGGGGCTATTGGGGGTATGGAACAAGAAAAGCTGAGCCCTCCTACGATCTGTTCGCAGTTGCCATGATTATGATCAACAGCGTGCATAAAAAAGAATTCAAGAAAACAAACCAGCCTAAGGAACAGCTTAGGTCTCTAATCGAAGGAAACACATTGCTGCAAAAGTACAAAAAAGTGCTTTTTTCAGCATTGAACGGAGATTACCAATCCGCAGAAGAAATGAAGAAGGATATGCTCGATGCAGGGCAAAAGGCAGTACAGGGAAAACAGGCTGCAAAAGCACCGCCGCAGCCTGTCACAAGACAAAGACAGCAAAAACCGCGTCAAGGGAAAGTAACGAAGACGCGATATACCCCTAAACAGAAAGCGGCTAAGTCGGGAGGGTTATTTGAAACAACGCTTATCGTGATCAGCGTTTTAGCGTTTTATTTCGCCTACATTATCTTTTTCTTAATCTGAATGGCACAATCTGCAAAGCCTATGCTTCTTCTTTGCTTGGAAGGATTGAAAGTGATAGGATATGAATATCTTTAAAATACCTGCTCATTGCGAGGAGGACATTGTGAAAAGTGTCAAAGATTTTTTTAACAAACACAATCTTGCGTTAAAAGGGGCGACAATCATTGTAGGCGTTTCTGGCGGTCCGGACTCAATGGCTCTTCTTCACGCGCTGCATACGTTATACGGCCGTTCAGTGAATATGATTGCGGCCCACGTTGACCATCGGTTCAGGGGCGCTGAATCCGAGGAGGACATGCGTTTTGTCCAAGCTTATTGCAAGGCTGAACAGCTCGCGTGCGAAACAGCCCAAATCAATGTAACTGCCTATGCACAGGAAAAAGCTCTTAATAAGCAGGCTGCAGCACGTGATTGCCGCTATCAGTTTTTTGAGGACATCATGTCGAAGCATCGAGCGGACTATCTGGCGCTTGCGCATCATGGTGATGACCAGGTTGAAACGATGCTTATGAGACTGGCTAAGGGCACGCTTGGAGCGGGACTTGCGGGAATGCAGCCGGTCAGACGTTTTGGTACGGGGCGGATCATCAGGCCGTTCTTAACCATTACAAAGGAAGAGATCCTTCAATATTGCCGTGAAAACGGCTTGAGGTACCGGACGGATGAAAGCAACGCCAAAGATGACTACACAAGAAACAGATTTAGAAAAACAGTGCTCCCGTTTTTGAAACAGGAGTCCCCGGATGTGCATAAAAGATTTCAGAAAGTAAGCGAGGCACTGACGGAAGATGAGCATTTCTTACAGTCATTAACGAAAGACGAAATGAATAAAGTAATCACAAGCCAGTCTAATACATCAGTTGAAATCAATACCTCTCTATTGCTTGCCCTCCCGATGCCTTTACAAAGAAGAGGAGTTCAACTAATATTAAACTATCTTTATGAAAACGTTCCATCATCCTTTTCAGCTCATCACATTCAGCAATTTCTCGATTGGGCGGAAAAGGGCAGTCCTTCAGGAGTATTGGATTTTCCGAAAGGATTGAGGGTGGTCAAATCATATCAGACATGTTTGTTTACATTTGAACAATGGCAGTGCAAAAATGTTCCCTTTGAATACCAAATAAGCGGAGCTGCTGATGAAACGGCAGTGCTCCCCAATGGATTTCTGATAGAGGCAAAGCGTCATGCGGAATCGCCTGAAGAACATGGGAATGCTGTTTTTATTACAAGTGAAAAAAAGGTGCGATTTCCCTTAACGATTCGGACAAGAAAAGCTGGAGACCGGATCAAACTAAAAGGGATGAACGGCTCAAAAAAGGTAAAGGATATATTTATTGATAAGAAATTGCCTCTCCGAGAAAGAGACAACTGGCCGATTGTGACAGATGCAAGCGGTGAAATTATCTGGATACCGGGCTTGAAAAAATCAATTTTTGAAGATCTTGTGATTCCAAACAGCAACCGCATTGTATTACAATATAGACAGCATGAAAAGTGTAGGGGGCAAGCAAAATCATGATGAAACATGATATCGAGAAAGTACTGATCTCAGAGGAAGAGATACAAGAGAAAGTAAAAGAGTTAGGCGCAGACTTAACGAGTGAGTATCAAGATACATTTCCGCTGGCAATCGGTGTGTTAAAAGGAGCGCTTCCTTTTATGGCGGATCTTATCAAGCATATTGATACATATTTGGAAATGGATTTCATGGATGTATCAAGCTACGGAAATTCCACGGTTTCTTCTGGAGAAGTAAAAATCATCAAAGATTTGGATACATCTGTAGAGGGCCGGGACATCTTAATTATTGAAGATATCATCGACAGTGGGTTAACCTTAAGTTATCTAGTAGAGCTCTTCCGATACCGTAAAGCAAAATCAATTAAGATTGTTACCCTTTTGGATAAACCGAGCGGAAGAAAAGCGGACATTAAAGCAGACTTTGTAGGCTTTGAAGTCCCTGAAGCGTTTGTAGTGGGTTACGGACTTGATTATGCTGAGCGCTATCGCAATCTGCCTTATATCGGAGTGTTAAAACCGGCAGTTTATGAAAGCTGATCGGCATCCTGCTTCCGAGGTGGTTATTGTTTGTATTGGAATGTTTTTCTATGGTACTATTGAACATAGTTGTGCTTACTGTGGGAGGAGGTAAGGAATGAATCGGGTCTTCCGTAATACCATTTTTTATTTACTTATTTTATTAGTAGTAATCGGGGTTGTGAGCTACTTCCAGACCTCAAATCCGAAAACAGAAAATATGTCGTACAGTACGTTTATCAAAAATCTGGATGACGGGAAAGTTGATAGCGTATCGGTTCAGCCTGTCAGAGGTGTTTATGAGGTAAAAGGACAGCTGAAAAACTACGACAAAGATCAATACTTCTTGAGTCATGTTCCTGAAGGAAAGGGAGCAGACCAGATATTTAATGCTTTGAAAAAGACAGACGTAAAGGTTGAGCCCGCTCAAGAAACAAGCGGATGGGTGACGTTCCTGACGACCATCATCCCGTTTGTCATTATCTTTATTCTGTTTTTCTTCCTGCTCAATCAGGCTCAAGGCGGCGGCAGCCGTGTAATGAACTTTGGAAAGAGCAAGGCGAAGCTGTATACAGAGGAAAAGAAACGCGTCAAATTTAAAGACGTTGCAGGGGCGGACGAGGAAAAACAAGAACTCGTTGAAGTTGTTGATTTTCTGAAAGATCCCCGCAAGTTTGCCGAGGTTGGCGCAAGAATACCAAAAGGCGTGCTTTTAGTCGGACCTCCGGGCACCGGTAAAACATTGCTTGCCAAAGCTTGTGCAGGTGAAGCTGGCGTACCTTTCTTCAGCATCAGCGGATCTGATTTCGTTGAAATGTTTGTAGGTGTCGGTGCTTCCCGTGTGCGTGACTTGTTTGAAAATGCGAAAAAGAATGCGCCTTGTTTGATCTTCATTGATGAAATCGACGCAGTTGGACGCCAGCGTGGAGCGGGTCTCGGCGGCGGACACGATGAACGTGAACAGACGCTAAACCAATTGCTTGTTGAAATGGACGGATTCAGCGCCAATGAAGGCATTATCATCATTGCTGCGACGAACCGTGCGGACATCTTGGACCCAGCCTTACTTCGTCCGGGACGTTTTGACCGTCAAATCACAGTGGACCGCCCAGATGTCATTGGCCGTGAGGCTGTATTGAAAGTCCATGCGAGAAACAAACCGCTGGATGAAACGGTTAACCTGAAGTCAATTGCCATGAGAACACCTGGCTTCTCAGGCGCTGACTTGGAAAATCTCTTGAATGAAGCTGCTCTTGTGGCGGCTCGTCAAAACAAGAAAAAAATCGATGCGCGTGATATTGACGAAGCGACGGACCGTGTGATTGCCGGACCTGCTAAGAAAAGCCGCGTTATCTCCAAGAAAGAACGCAACATCGTGGCTTATCACGAAGGCGGACACACCGTTATCGGACTCGTTTTAGATGAGGCTGATATGGTTCATAAAGTAACGATTGTTCCCCGCGGCCAGGCTGGCGGTTATGCGGTTATGCTTCCAAGAGAAGACCGTTACTTCCAGACAAAGCCGGAGCTGCTTGATAAAATTGTCGGCCTCTTGGGCGGACGTGTAGCTGAAGAAATTATCTTCGGTGAAGTCAGCACAGGAGCGCACAATGACTTCCAGCGTGCGACGAATATTGCTAGAAAAATGGTTACAGAATTCGGTATGTCAGAAAAACTGGGTCCGTTGCAATTTGGACAGTCTCAGGGTGGTCAGGTATTCTTAGGCCGTGATTTCAACAACGAACAAAACTATAGTGATCAAATCGCTTACGAAATTGATCAGGAAATTCAGCGCATTATCAAAGAATGTTATGAGCGTGCGAAACAAATCCTGACTGAAAATCGTGACAAGCTTGAATTGATTGCTCAAACGCTTCTGAAAGTTGAAACACTCGATGCTGAACAAATCAAACACCTTGTCGATCATGGATCATTGCCTGAACGCAATTTCTCTGATGATGAGAAGAACGATGACGTGAAAGTAAACATTCTGACAAAAACAGACGAAAAGAAAGACGATACAAAAGAGTAATTCGCTTTCTTTCTAAAAACTGCCGGCTGACGCTGGCAGTTTTTTTATGTAAATCCCGCCTCAGCAGCTGCTTTTACAATCATCCAATTCTGGTTTCGATTTGTTTACAAATGAGCCGCTGATCGTGTAAGGTATTGTAGAATGTTTGTAAAAGTAATGCAGAGAAACTATTCAAAAGTGGTGATAGAGGTTGTTACTGGTTATTGATGTGGGGAACACCAATACTGTACTTGGTGTATACCATAATGGAGAATTAGAATATCACTGGCGTATAGAAACAAGCAGGCATAAAACAGAAGATGAGTTTGGGATGATTTTGCGCTCCTTATTCGAGCATTCCGGGCTCATGTTTGAACAGATAGATGGCATTATTATTTCATCAGTAGTGCCGCCGATCATGTTTGCATTAGAAAGAATGTGCACAAAATACTTTCATATCGAACCGCAAATTGTCGGTCCGGGTATGAAGACAGGTTTAAATATAAAATATGACAATCCGAAAGAAGTGGGAGCAGACAGAATCGTAAATGCTGTCGCTGCGATACACTTATACGGCAATCCGTTAATTATTGTTGATTTTGGAACTGCCACAACGTATTGCTATATTGATGAAAACAAACAATACATGGGCGGGGCGATTGCTCCTGGGATTACGATTTCAACAGAGGCGCTTTACTCGCGTGCGGCAAAGCTTCCACGTATCGAAATCACCCGGCCTGACAATATTATCGGAAAAAACACTGTTAGCGCGATGCAATCTGGAATTTTATTTGGCTATGTCGGTCAAGTGGAAGGAATCGTCAAGCGAATGAAATGGCAGGCAAAACAGGAACCAAAGGTCATTGCGACAGGAGGCCTTGCGTCGCTCATTGCAAATGAATCAGATTGCATAGATATCGTTGATCCATTCCTAACCCTAAAAGGGCTGGAATTGATTTATGAACGAAACCGCGTAGGAAGTGTATAGGAGGTTTTGTAATGGATTATTTAATAAAAGCACTTGCGTATGACGGAAAAGTGCGCGCTTATGCAGCGAGAACAACTGATATGGTAAACGAGGGACAAAGACGACATGGCACGTGGCCGACAGCATCCGCTGCACTGGGCCGTACAATGACAGCTTCTCTTATGCTCGGGGCTATGCTGAAGGGCGATGATAAACTGACTGTGAAAGTCGAGGGCGGAGGTCCAATCGGAGCAATTGTGGCTGATGCCAATGCAAAAGGGGAAGTCAGAGCATATGTCTCTAACCCGCAAGTTCATTTTGATTTAAATGAACAAGGCAAGCTTGATGTTAGACGTGCTGTTGGAACAAGCGGAACGTTAAGTGTCGTAAAAGATTTAGGGTTGCGTGAGTTCTTCACAGGACAAGTAGAAATTGTTTCAGGCGAATTGGGAGATGATTTCACCTACTATCTTGTGTCTTCGGAGCAGGTTCCTTCATCTGTGGGTGTCGGTGTGCTCGTGAATCCTGACAACACCATTCTTGCGGCAGGCGGCTTTATTATTCAGCTTATGCCGGGAACCGATGATGAAACCATCACAAAAATCGAACAGCGTCTATCCCAAGTAGAGCCGATTTCTAAGCTCATCCAAAAAGGCCTTACACCAGAAGAAATATTAGAAGAAGTCCTAGGTGAGAAGCCTGAGATTTTGGAAACGATGCCTGTTAGATTCCATTGTCCTTGTTCAAAAGAACGTTTCGAAACAGCCATTTTAGGACTAGGCAAAAAAGAAATACAAGATATGATAGAAGAAGATGGACAAGCCGAAGCAGTATGCCATTTTTGTAATGAAAAGTACTTATTTACAAAAGAAGAGCTGGAAGGGCTTCGTGACCAAACTACCCGCTAAGCTCTTTAGCGGGTTTTTTGAATTTGAGAAAAGGGGCTGAAAGCAGGTTTGAAATCAAGAACAATCTGGACCATTATTTTAGGGTCGCTGTTGGCTTGTTGTATTGCCGTTGCATATACGCTGACAAAATCCCAAGCCGGTGCATCGCCATCCGATGAGTCTATTGCGACTGTCGGAGGCAAAAGTGTGACAAGACAAGAATGGCTGAAAGAAATGGAAGATCAATATGGGAAATCGACACTTGAAGATATGATCAATGTCCGAGTCGTTGAGCAGCTCGCCAAAAAGAACAATCTCAAAGTGTCTAAAAGTGAAATTGATGGGGAGTTTTTGCTGATTAAAGCGGTCAACAATTCCTTTTACGAAGACGAACGTACAACAGAGAAAGAGTGGAAAGACCAAATTCGTTATAATATCCTCCTTGAAGACTTGTTAACAAAGGATATTGATATCTCAAACAAAGAAATGAAATCATTCTATAATAAAAATAAAGAACTGTATCAGTTTGATGATTCGTATCGAATTCGGCACATTGTTGTAAAAGATGAAGAAGAAGCGAAAGAAGTCCTGAAGGAACTGAAAGGCGGCTCAAGCTTTGAAGCTGTTGCGGCGGAAAGGTCTACAGACAGATACACATCACCATACGGCGGAGATTTAGGTTTTGTCACAGAAGCATCAGACAACATTCCGTCAGCATACATTGAAGAAGCAAAAACACTCAAAGAGGATGAATGGTCTGACGAACCGATAAAGGTCAGTAACGGATATGCCGTTATTCAGCTGAAAGAAAAACTAAAGGCGAGAACTTTCTCATATGATGAAGTGAAGGATCAGATCAGACGGCAAATCGCAATGGATCAGTTAGGTGATAAAGCTACAGTCAAAACGCTTTGGAAAGAAGCCGATGTATCTTGGTTTTATGGGGAAAAAAGTACTAAATGATTGACAAAAAATTTTGAAATTGATAGATTATATACATAATACCAATACAAATAGTCGGAAATTGAGGTGTCGAGAATGGTACGTGTAGCAAACTCCATTACTGAATTAATCGGGAATACGCCAATCGTTAAATTAAATCGCCTTGCAGATGAAAACAGTGCAGATGTATATCTTAAGCTTGAATACATGAACCCTGGAAGCAGTGTAAAAGACCGTATCGGTTTAGCTATGATTGAAGCTGCTGAAAAAGAAGGGAAATTAAAAGCCGGTGACACAATCATTGAACCGACAAGCGGAAATACTGGAATCGGGCTTGCGATGGTTGCTGCGGCTAAAGGATTAAAAGCCATTTTGGTTATGCCTGATACAATGAGCATGGAGCGCCGCAACCTTCTTCGCGCATACGGTGCTGAGCTTGTGCTGACTCCTGGCGCGGAAGGCATGAAAGGCGCGATTAAGAAAGCTGAAGAGCTTGCTGAAAAGCACGGATACTTTGTGCCGCAACAGTTTAATAATCCTTCTAACCCAGAAATTCACCGCCAAACAACGGGTAAAGAAATCGTTGAGCAATTTGGTGATGATCAGCTTGATGCATTTGTAGCCGGTATCGGTACAGGCGGAACGATTACAGGAGCGGGCGAAGTTCTGAAGGAAGCATACCCTTCCGTCAAAATTTACGCTGTTGAACCGTCAGACTCTCCCGTGCTTTCAGGAGGAAAACCAGGCCCTCATAAAATTCAGGGAATCGGAGCTGGATTTGTGCCTGACATCTTAAATACAGAAGTATACGATGAAATCTTCCCTGTGAAGAATGAAGAAGCATTCGAATATGCGCGCAGAGCTGCACGTGAAGAAGGAATTCTCGGAGGCATCTCATCAGGCGCGGCAATTTATGCTGCTCTTCAAGTAGCAAAAAAACTCGGAAAAGGCAAAAAAGTATTGGCCGTCATTCCAAGTAACGGTGAACGTTATCTGAGCACGCCGCTGTATCAATTCGATTAAAAAAGTCAAACTCCCGGTCCGCCGGGAGTTTTTTTATATTCGTGCATCAAATATGCCGTGTCTGTGACGAATGTTATTCTTGGAAGAGAAATTCACTTTTTTCACTAACAAGATTGCTTTACAATAAAAAACAAGCAAAAAAGAAAATAGAGGAATGATATAAATGGCACAACGCAGACCGGCAGGCAAAAAAGTACCTTTTCAAAAAGATTCATTCTTACAACAATTTGAGAAACTTGCGCGATCCAAAAAACAGCATGTGCTGCTTGAAAGTGCAAGAGGCGGCAGATACAGTATAGCCGGTCTTGATCCAATTGCGACAGTAAAAGGAAAAGACGGGATTACCACGATTAAGCATGGAGATGAAATACTGTTTAAAGAAGGTGATCCATTACGCGCGTTCCATAGCTGGTTTAAAACGCTGGAAACAGAAACAAATCACGAGCTTCCAGATTTTCAAGGCGGGGCAATCGGGTTTCTCAGCTATGATTACGCACGTTACATTGAAAACTTTAAAATGCTCTCACTAGATGACTTGGAAACGCCAGATATTTATTTTCTTGTTTTTGATGATATAGCAGTTTATGACCATCAAGAAGAGTCTCTGTGGCTGATTACTCATGTTAATGGTTCTGATCACGAATCTGCGGACGTAAAGTTATCTGAGCTGGAGCGAATGTGGCTGGCTGAGCTTCCGGTTGTCCCTTCGCGAGAGATGAAGCATGAAACAGACGGTTCCTTCGCGGCGCCATTTACCGAGGATGGATTCTCGCAAGCTGTAGAGAAAATTAAACAATACATTGCCAGCGGAGATGTGTTTCAAGTCAATCTATCAATTAGGCAGTCACAGTCAATGTCTGCCCACCCATATCAAATTTACAAAGCCCTGAGAGAAGTAAATCCTTCTCCTTATATGTCATATTTGGAAACACCTGATTTCCAAATCATTTGCGGATCACCTGAACTGCTTGTCAGCAAAAAGGGCAAATTATTAGAGACGAGACCGATTGCAGGCACTCGTTCCAGAGGGAAAACCGATGAAGAAGACAAGGCACTCGTAAACGAATTGATCCACAATGAAAAAGAACGCGCTGAACATGTCATGCTTGTCGATCTTGAGCGAAATGACTTGGGGAGAGTATCACGGTACGGGTCCGTGCGCGTAAATGAATTCATGGCCATTGAAAAATACTCGCATGTAATGCACATTGTGTCTAACGTCCAAGGTGAACTGCAGGATGGATATGATGCTGTGGATATTATTCATGCTGTATTTCCCGGGGGGACCATAACAGGTGCTCCCAAAGTAAGAACGATGGAAATTATAGAAGAGCTTGAGCCGACACGCCGCGGGCTTTATACTGGATCTATAGGGTGGTTTGGATATAACAACGATCTGCAGTTTAATATCGTCATTCGAACCATTTATGCAACCGGAGGGCAGGCATTCATGCAGTCCGGCGCAGGAGTTGTGATTGATTCTGTTCCAAAGCACGAATACAGAGAATCATTCAAAAAAGCTTTTGCGATGCAAAAGGCGTTAGAGCTGAGCAAAGCAGAGACAAAAATCAGATGAGGTGAGCGGAGAAATGATTTTAATGATTGATAACTACGATTCATTCACGTACAACTTGGTGCAGTATTTGGGCGAGCTTGGGGAAGAACTGATTGTGAAACGCAATGACGACATCACGATCGAAGAAATTGACGAACTGTCTCCGGATTTTCTGATGATTTCACCGGGACCGTGCAGCCCCGATGAGGCAGGAATCAGTCTTGAAGCAATTAAGCATTTTGCAGGGGAAATTCCCATTTTCGGTGTATGCCTCGGACATCAGTCCATCGCACAAGTGTTTGGTGGTGACGTGGTGAGGGCAGAGCGGCTTATGCACGGAAAAACCTCTGATATCGAGCATGACGGCAAGACAATCTTTGGAGGTTTGAAAAATCCCCTTGTCGCGACTCGTTATCACTCGCTGATCGTAAAACCTGAGACGCTGCCAAGCTGTTTTACAGTAACAGCCCAAACGAAAGAAGGAGAAATCATGGCGATTCGCCACAATGACCTCCCGATAGAGGGCGTGCAATTTCACCCGGAGTCTATTATGACCTCCTTTGGGAAAGAAATGCTCAGAAATTTCATTGAGACATACCGCAAGGAAGTTATTGCGTGATGATATATGTTAACGGCCGGTATATAGAGGAGAAAGATGCAGTTCTTTCTCCTTTTGACCATGGATTTTTATATGGGATCGGTGTTTTTGAAACCTTCAGGCTCTACGAAGGCTGCCCATTTTTGTTTGATTGGCATATAGAAAGGCTTGAGCGTGCGCTTCAGGATCTGCAAATCGAATATACTGTTTCAAAGCATGAGATTCTTGAGATGCTGGACAAGCTGCTTTGGCTGAATGATATCAGGGATGGCAATGCCCGCGTCAGATTGAACATATCAGCCGGAATCAGCGATAAAGGCTTTGTTGCCCAGACTTACGATAACCCAACCGTTTTATGCATTGTGAACCAGCTGAAACCAGAAAGCCTTCCATTCCAAAAAGAAGGTAAGGTTTTATCGATACGCAGAAACACACCAGAAGGGCCGTTCCGGTTAAAATCTCATCATTATTTAAATAATATGTATGCGAAAAGGGAAATCGGAAATGATCCGCGTGTCGAAGGGATTTTCTTAACGGAGGATGGAGCTGTCGCGGAGGGCATCATATCGAATGTTTTCTGGAGAAAAGGGAGCTGCATCTACACTCCGTCAATTAACACAGGTATTCTGGACGGCGTCACGAGACGTTTTGTCATTGAAAATGCAAAGAAAATAGGACTAGAACTTAAAACGGGCCGATACGAGCTGGAAACTCTTTTGACAGCTGACGAAGCGTGGATGACAAATTCGATTCTGGAAATCATCCCGTTTACTAAAATAGAAGAAGTAAACTATGCGGGTCAAAGCGGAGAAGCAGCCTCTGCTCTTCAAACGCTTTACAAAAAAGAAATAAAGAACATGATTCATGAAAAGGGAGGAAGAGAATGGCGCGGCAAACGATAGACCAAACACAAGTAATCCACACTAAGCCCAGCGCTTTATCATATAAAGAGAAGACACTGGTAATGGGTATTTTAAACGTAACGCCTGACTCTTTCTCAGACGGCGGAAAATATGACAGCTTGGACAAGGCATTGCTGCACGCGAAAGAGATGATCGAGGACGGTGCCCATATCATTGATATCGGAGGAGAATCCACAAGGCCCGGCGCCGAGTATGTCTCAGAGGATGAGGAGATGTCCAGAGTGATTCCTGTGATTGAGCGGATCACAAAAGAACTGGGCGTGCCGATTTCTGTAGATACGTACAAGGCTTCTGTCGCAGATGAAGCTGTTAAAGCCGGCGCTTGCATCATCAATGATATTTGGGGAGCGAAACATGATCCGAAGATGGCTTCTGTTGCAGCTGAACACAATGTTCCAATTGTTCTCATGCATAACCGACCAGAGAGAAATTACAATGACTTATTACCGGATATGCTATCGGACTTATTGGAGAGTGTGAAAATCGCTGTTGAGGCCGGTGTGGAGGAGAAGAACATCATTCTTGATCCGGGAATCGGTTTCGCGAAAACCTATCACGATAATTTGGCAGTGATGAACAAACTCGAGATTTTCAGCGGACTGGGGTATCCGGTGCTTTTGGCAACCTCCCGAAAAAGATTCATCGGACGTGTTCTGGATCTTCCGCCTGAGGAGCGGACTGAGGGCACAGGTGCGACTGTGTGTCTCGGCATTCAAAAAGGTTGTGACATTGTCAGGGTGCATGACGTAAAACAAATTGCCAGAATGGCGAAAATGATGGACGCGATGCTGAATAAGGGAGGGGAGCACCATGGATAAGGTCTATGTGGAAGGCATGGAGTTTTATGGATATCACGGTGTGTTCGAAGAAGAAAATAAGCTTGGTCAGCGGTTTAAAGTTGATTTAACCGCTGAGCTGGATTTAAGCAAAGCAGGACAAACAGACGACCTTGAACAAACGATCAACTATGCTGAGCTCTATCACGTATGTAAAGATATCGTAGAAGGGGAGCCTGTCAAATTGGTGGAAACGCTGGCGGAACGTATTGCTGAAACTGTCCTTGAGAAATTTCAGCCGGTGCAGCAATGTACTGTGAAAGTCATTAAGCCCGATCCGCCAATTCCCGGACACTATAAATCAGTAGCGGTTGAAATCACGAGAAAAAAATCATGAACAACATAGCTTATATTGCGCTTGGGTCTAATATTGGAGATAGAGAAACGTATTTAAGGCAAGCGGTGGCATTGCTGCACCAGCATGATGCGGTGACAGTGACTAAAGTATCCTCTATTTACGAAACTGACCCGGTCGGATACGAAGATCAAGATGAATTTTTGAATATGGCTGTTGAAATCAAGACGTCGCTGAACCCTTTTGAACTTCTTGAACTGACGCAGTATATAGAAAATGAGTTAGGCAGAACAAGGGAAGTAAGATGGGGACCGCGGACGGCAGACCTTGACATTTTGCTGTTTAATCGTGAAAATATTGAAACAGAGCAACTAATTGTTCCGCACCCGAGAATGTATGAGCGTTTGTTTGTCCTTGCTCCGCTTGCGGAAATTTGCCCGCAGGTTGAAAAAGAGGCAACAAGCGCGGAAACAGACCAAGAAGGTGTAAGAGTATGGAAGCAGAAATCTGGGGTAGACGAATTCGTGCATTCAGAAAGCTGAAAGGTTATACTCAAGAAGGATTTGCAAAAGCGTTAGGTATATCAGTTTCTATTCTCGGCGAAATTGAACGCGGAAACCGATTGCCGTCAGCTGCCATCATTCAAGGTGCAGCAGATGTTTTAAATATAAGCGCGGACGAATTAGCGCCGCCAGAAAAAGATAACAAATGAAGGGAGGTTAAAAATGTTTAAAATCGGTGATATTGAATTGAAAAACCGTGTTGTGCTTGCCCCGATGGCTGGTGTCTGCAACTCGGCATTCAGATTGACTGTAAAGGAATTCGGTGCTGGATTGGTATGCGCTGAAATGGTCAGTGACAAAGCGATCCTTTACAACAATGCAAGAACCATGGGTATGCTTTACATTGATGAACGTGAAAAACCGCTCAGCCTTCAAATTTTCGGAGGAAAAAAGGAAAACCTTGTGGAAGCGGCAAAGTTTGTAGACCAAAACACAACTGCTGATATTATTGATATTAATATGGGATGTCCTGTACCAAAGATTACAAAATGTGATGCGGGAGCGAAATGGCTTCTCGATCCTGATAAGATTTACGAAATGGTTTCTGCAGTAGTGGATGCGGTTGATAAACCAGTTACAGTGAAAATGAGAATGGGCTGGGATGAAGACCACATTTACGCAATAAAAAACGCACAAGCTATAGAACGTGCGGGCGGGAAAGCAGTTTCGCTCCACGGCCGTACAAGAGTTCAGATGTACGAAGGAACGGCAAACTGGGACATCATCAAAGAAGTAAAACAATCAGTATCGATTCCGGTTATCGGAAACGGAGATGTCAAAACGCCGCAAGATGCTAAGCGTATGCTTGAGGAAACAGGAGTAGACGGTGTCATGATTGGACGCGCCGCACTGGGCAATCCGTGGATGATTTACCGTACGGTTCAATACCTTGAAACAGGCGAATTAAAAGAAGAGCCGCAAGTACGCGAAAAAATGGCGGTATGCAAACTACACCTTGACCGCCTGATTAACTTAAAAGGTGAAAACGTAGCGGTAAGAGAAATGAGAAAACACGCTGCTTGGTATCTGAAAGGTGTAAAAGGCAATGCAAAGGTTCGTAATGAAATCAATCATTGCGAGACAAGAGAAGAGCTTGTACAGCTTTTAGATGCATTTACTGTTGAAGTTGAGGCAAAAGAGCTTCAAGACGCAAAAGTAGGATAATACTCACCTCTATTTGCTGCTCACTGCCAGTTTTGTGCTGGCAGTTTTTCTGCTTCTTTCATGAAACAATATCTGTAATGGAGTGATAACAATGAGTCAAGAAGAGCAAAACCATGAAGAATTGAACGACCAGCTGCAAGTCAGACGCGATAAAATGAATCAGCTGAGAGATAACGGCATTGATCCGTTCGGCGAACGTTTTGAGAGAACTCATCAGTCTCAGGAAGTTATTTCGGCATATCAAGATCTAACTAAAGAAGAGTTGGAAGAAAAAGCGATTGAAGTTACAATCGCAGGCCGTATGATGACAAAACGCGGCAAAGGAAAAGCCGGCTTTGCGCATCTTCAGGACTTAGAAGGCCAAATCCAAATCTACGTAAGAAAAGACAGTGTTGGTGACGAGCAATACGAAGTCTTCAAGTCTTCTGACCTCGGTGATCTTATCGGCGTAACCGGAAAAGTCTTCAAAACAAATGTAGGCGAATTGTCTGTTAAAGCAACTTCTTTTGAATTGCTGACAAAAGCGCTTCGTCCGCTTCCTGACAAATACCATGGTTTGAAAGATGTTGAGCAGCGCTATCGTCAGCGCTACCTGGACCTTATCGTAAATCCAGACAGCAAACATACGTTCATCGCACGAAGCAAGATCATCCAAGCTATGAGAAGATACCTTGATGATCACGGATACTTAGAAGTAGAAACACCAACAATGCACAGCATTCCTGGGGGCGCTTCTGCACGTCCGTTTATCACCCATCACAATGCGTTAGATATTCCGCTCTATATGCGCATCGCAATCGAATTGCACCTAAAACGTCTGATTGTCGGCGGATTAGAAAAAGTATATGAAATCGGCCGTGTTTTCCGTAATGAAGGTGTCTCTACACGTCATAACCCTGAATTCACGATGATTGAGTTATATGAAGCATATGCGGACTATAAAGATATCATGAGCTTAACTGAAAACCTCGTTGCTCATATCGCCCAAGAAGTGCTTGGAACAACTACGATCCAATACGGGGAAGAACAAATCGACCTTAAACCGGAATGGAAAAGAATCCACATGGTTGATGCGGTCAAAGAAGCGACTGGCGTTGATTTCTGGGAAGAGGTTTCTGTTGAACAAGCGCGTGAATACGCAAATGAACATGGCGTAGAGATTAAAGATTCTATGACAGTAGGCCATATCATTAACGAGTTCTTCGAACAAAAAATTGAAGAAACTCTTATTCAGCCAACGTTTATCTACGGACACCCTGTAGAAATCTCTCCTCTTGCTAAGAAAAATCCTGAGGACCCGCGTTTCACAGACCGTTTTGAACTGTTTATCGTTGGCCGTGAACATGCAAACGCGTTTACTGAGCTGAACGATCCTATTGATCAAAGAGAGCGCTTTGAAGCGCAATTAAAAGAACGTGAAGCCGGTAACGATGAAGCTCATTTAATGGATGAAGACTTTGTTGAAGCTCTGGAATACGGTATGCCGCCAACAGGAGGTTTAGGCATCGGTATTGACCGTCTGGTTATGCTGCTGACCAATGCACCTTCTATTCGCGATGTGCTGTTATTCCCGCAAATGAGACAGCGTTAATAAAGAAGAGCGGCATCTCTATTTAAGGGATGCCGCTCTTTTTAAATTCTTAAGTATTTCTTCAAAAAAACTATTGCACTATTATTTACAAGGTGGTATATTATTATTCGTTGCCGCTAAACAAGGCGATAACGAAAAAAACTTTGAAAAAAATTATTGACTTCACTGAGTTAACGAGATATAATAATAAAGTCGCTTAAACGAAGTGAGCAAAATGATCTTTGAAAACTAAACAAGACAAAACGTACCTGTTAATTCATTTTTTAAAAATCGCACAGTGATGTGCGTAGTCAGTCAAACTAGGCCTGCACGACGCAGGTCACACAGGTGTCACCGCAGGATGCGGTGGACTTAACCTGTGATCCATTTTATCGGAGAGTTTGATCCTGGCTCAGGACGAACGCTGGCGGCGTGCCTAATACATGCA
>NZ_JBUPVZ010000017.1:0-64073 GCF_055486375.1 Bacillus sp. 11C | reverse complement strand
CTAATGTCGGATAACAACGATCCGTTTTCAAACTTGAAGGTGTTTTTTATTTGTCTCATTTTATGGGGTCAGTCCCTTTTAAAGTGGGTTTTTTAATCATTACATGATACTAACAACTTCGAACTGGCTTGTACGTTATATATCTGTTTTCAAACTAAGTATTGGGTTATTTTTTTGAACAGAGTTAAGAGTTCCTTCTTTTAAACCCAATAACATTTCAACTTCTTTTTTCATCTAAATGCCAAGGAGTGTCCTTATGAACCCGATAAACGACAATTCCACGATCCTTACAATAAGGACAATCAAAATCAGCCTTTTCTTCGGATGCGGCCTGTTTTGTTCCCAAAAAGCGGGCTGACTTTTCCCGGAGTTCCTGCATGATTGTTTGAAATGCGGTGTCTATACTTACTGTTTTGTTTATAGCCATATTGTTTCTCCTTTCTCTTTTGAGTGAATGGATTTGATAAAATGGCTTGAACGTATGACAAACTTGCCGATTTCCCCTTTAATTGAAATGCTGTCTTGATAGCCCCCATCACTTTTTCTTCACCATAATCGTCGACCATGTATCAATTCGCTGTGCCTCCATCGGGCCGACTGACCGAGTAACTTTGTTTTCATATAGCTCAAAGGCATTTTTCATTTTGTCCTCGACCCCCTGATGTTCTATCTCAGCTGGTTCCAGAGCATTTTTCTTCATGTAATTTCCTAGTTGTATGTAGCCTGCATAATGAAGTATGGTGACAATGAATCCTCTTTTTTGCGGAAGACGATCGATATATCCCTGTTTCTCCATTCGGTCTAGTGAGTATTTGATCTGTGCAGCTGACCAGTTAAAATCTTTTGCAAGTTCCACAACTTTGATAATAGTCTGCCCAAGTTCTAGCTCTTGATTTTACCTGTATTCAGCTCTTTTGAACAAGTGGTCATAAATTTTTTCATCCCTAAACTCTTTGAATGGTAGTCGGGGTATGACCACTACCCCATTGCTTTTATGTCCAAGTCACTCACCTACTTCCTTTCACAGAGTGCATTTTTGACACGAATACTTACCTCAATCGAACGGAAGTTCATCTTCTTTTATGTCTACAGGCTTGCCGTCAAAAGGATCAGCTTCTTGTTCGCTTGTTTTTTCCGGTTCGTCTTTGTTTGAAGGCTCGGAATCAATAATTTCTGAACTGTCTGCTTCATTGGTAATGTCAATCCGTTCTCTTGTTTCATCTTCCTCAATAACTGCTTTTTGCATTTCCACAGAGAGAATCCCCCACTTGCTCAAAACTGCTTTTAATACAGTCTTAAGAGCCATCGCATCCCAATCATTTTTCCATCCAAAATCAGACTTACTGAATTTCTTTTTGTGCTTTTCTACTTGTGCCTTTGTCCAGTACACTGTTTTTCGGAAGCCATTTATCAACTCAAAATAAGCTGCATAACCAATTACCGCGTCTGATTCTCGTTTTTCAAAATCAATCTCGATCTCCTCAGTCAGCGGATTCCACTTCTGCAATTCGCCTTCATGAATCGGTATGCAATTGATGGACTTATATTGGCCTGTTCGCAAAGCAAGCTGTATATACCCTTTGTATCCAAGCTGAAATTGAGCCTTTCCTCCATAAGGAACTATCCAGGCATATCCTAAGTTTTTATCTATAGGCAGATCGAGTGTAGCTGCCATCATCGCAGATGAAATGACGCTCATAGGATCTGTTTTCTGTAACATCTGCTCGCTGTTATACAGGCTTAAGATAGAAGCAGTAAACTGTGTAGCCCTCTTCCCTAACACTTCTTCAAATCGCTTAATAACGGATGGTGAGGAAAGTAGCCCTTTCATGGTTGCCCATTGAGATCATTATTGAACTAAAGCCCCCGATAGTTGAATAAGAAAAAGCAAAGAACTTGCTATTTCTCAAATACATCCAGCAAATTTTCAATGTTAGTTTGTTTTTCATACATACTAATAAACTTTACAAGACAAACTGAATTGACTATAGTCTAATTAGACCAAAATATTGATGTAAAGAAGTGAAAAATGAGATGATAAAGTCTTTTTTAATGTTGGGGCAGTCCAATATGGCGGGCCGTGGATTTTTGAATGAAGTAGACCCTATCTATAATGAAAAAATAAAAATGCTGCGCAATGGACAGTGGCAGATGATGACAGAGCCGATTAATTACGACCGTCCGGTTTCCGGTGTTGGCCTGGCGGCATCTTTTGCAGATGCATGGTCGAAAGCTCATCCCGATGAAGAAATTGGCTTGATCCCTTGTGCGGAAGGTGGCAGTTCATTGAATGACTGGCATCCGGAAGGCATCCTTTTTCAGCATGCTTTGTCCGAAGCCCGCTTCGCTCTCCGGTCTAGTCAAATTTGTGGAATCCTTTGGCACCAGGGTGAGAGTGACAGTTATCGTTCGCTACATGAAACTTATTACGAGAAATTAACCCTTATCATCGAGACGCTAAGAAACGAGTTGAAACTTGATGAGGTACCGTTGATTATTGGAGGGCTTGGTGACTTTCTTGGGAAGACCGGTTTTGGACAGCACGCGACCGAATTTCGACAGGTTAATGAACAATTGCTGCGTTTTGCTAATGAACAACATAATTGTTATTTTGTTACTGCAGCAGGTTTGACTGCGAATCCTGATGGCATTCATTTAGACGCAGCTTCACAACGCAAATTCGGTTACCGCTATTTCGAGGCTTTTTCGAAAAAGCACCATATCCTGAAACCCATTTCGGGAGAGGAGCAATCACTTAAAGTGAATGGTGACTATTCTAAAACAGAACAGATTTACCTCCATAGTATGGATTTGGCTTCGGGGAAAATCACGTACGCGGAATTTGAGGCGCGGATGGCGAAGGTGATGAAACCATAATTCCCTTACTTATCCTTGGCTTGCTAATCCAAAACCCCGGAGCTCACGGCTATGAACTTCTGGCCTTAATGGAAAAACGTCATTACAAATACATTGTTAATTACACGAAAGGTTCGTTTTATTACAATCTGCAGCAACTTGAAGAAAAGTGTTTTATTGAACAGATTCAGCAGAAACCCTCAACCAGTGGGCGTGAAATCCGTAACTTTAAAGTAACAGAATCGGGAAGGGCAGAATTCGAAAAATTAATGATTAAATACGGCACCAAATCGGAATATGTGAACCTGCAATTTTATGGGGCGTTACTCTTTGCCGATGAATTCGACAAAAATAAATTACTGGATCTGATCCAATCACAAATCGACCAGACTAAAACCCGAATCGAGCTCCTTGATGAATACCTGTCCATCACTCAAGAAATTCCCGGCACAATCAATTACTTTCGCCGTATGAACGAAAATTCCCGTTCACATCACTTGATTAATTTAGAGTGGTTCGAAAAATTGAAAGCAGAAATAGAGTGAACTATTGCATAATAAAAAAGAATATTAGTTACCTAAATATAAAACCTGTGTCGTAGATATCTAGTAACATCATTGATACAGGTTTTATACTCCTTCTTTAATTAAACCAGCTAATGGGTTGTCAACACTTGCCCCCCAACAAGAGCAAGTGAATCTGCTGCGTGTTCTTCTTTTTCAATCGCTAGCCGTTAGTTTAATTAGAATTCAAATAATCCAAGACACGGTGAACTCTTTCATTGACTGAGTAATCGCCTTCAATTTTTAACACTGGACAAGATAAATCTGCCATCCAATGTTCATGCAAAGCTCTACTTCTAACTTCCATTCCAGCATTATCATATAAAGAAGCCCACTCTAAAAATGTTTTTGATTGTTCATATTTACTGCCACCGGCTAACACTTCGTTTCCATAACGCTGAAATTCCCTATGCCTTAATCTCTCAAGCCGTATATCTTGTGGAACCCATAAGAAGACGACAAGGTCAAAATAACTTTTTAGATCATCGCCCCAGCCACACACTGCACCAGAAAGAATCCATTTCTCATTTATTGTTAAGTCTTTTTCAAGCAACTTTCTTCTTTCAGGAATTTCTCTTTTTTTAGTGAATTTATCTATCCAATAGTAATCATCGGTATCAAGATGCGTATGAGGCAAATGCTTTGATAATGCAACACCCAATGTTGAAGTCCCGACACCAGAGGCTCCCAATATGTGAATATTTTTTTTCATAGTTCCCCTCCTTATTAAACAACCACACTCCCTTTTTGTTGCATAAGGTACTTACTATTATTTTGACATAAATCCCCAAAGACCTTTACTTTTCTAGAGAAATCCAGATGTGTGTTAAAATCATCATACTTACGAAAACAGCCATTATTAAACGGATTCATATTCCATCTCCTTAGACGCATTTCCCTATAAAAAAAGTCTTTATTTCCCTATAATATTTAAACGAATCCATTTTTAGATTGTCGTCTTTAAGGAGGTTTTTTATCTTGAGGTATACAAACAGTCATTTAGAGGATTGGATTGAAAACTTATACAGAAAGATTGATATTACAGAACCTGAACAAATTAATTTTGAACGGATTGCTGAGTCATTAGATATCAGGCTTTCGTTTAAACCTGTTACAAGCTTCGCACTTAAACACAGCGGAATTTATAACATATGCTTGGACAGCCGAAAAAGCCGAGTTGAACAATGGTATGATTTTGCTCATGAATTTTGCCATATATATAGACATGAAGGCGATAAAAAAACAGTGCCTGCAACTTGGACTGATTATTTAGAGTGGCAGTCCAATTATTTTACATATCACTTTTGCATTCCAACTTTCATGTTGCGTAATATTAATCTTTCGTACATACAATCACATGCAATTAAAAATGCAGCTTGGTTATTTAAGGTATCTCCTTCATTCGCTAAGAAACGTTTGAGATTTATTACAGGAAACTGACTCAACATTTATTTAATTAAACAGTTACGGGAAATCTGTGCACCCCCCTTTTGTAATGAATAATGAAATCCTCATGCATTTGCGCGCATTGAAAAAAACAAAAAAAGACGTCTCCCTTCATGATCCGATCGGGCAGGATAAAGAAGGGAATGAAATAAGCCTGATCGACGTTTTGAAATCAGAAAATGAAGACGTGATTGATACGATCCAGCTCAATATGGAGCTTGAAAAAGTGAAGCAATACATTGACATTTTAGATGATCGTGAGAAGGAAGTGATTGTCGGCCGGTTTGGGCTTGATTTGAAGAAGGAAAAAACACAGCGTGAGATTGCTAAAGAACTCGGTATCTCGCGCAGCTATGTGTCGCGGATTGAAAAGAGGGCGCTGATGAAGATGTTTCATGAGTTTTACCGGGCGGAGAAGGAGAAGCGGAAGAAAGCGAAGGGAAAATGATTAGAAGAAGCCGGATCTCATATTCCGGCTTTCTTTATTTTATTCTTTTAAAACTTTTAATATAAAAACAAATAAAAGACACTAACCCCCGTTTTACCGTTGTTTAAGGCTGATTCCAAAACAGCATCGAAACAGCTGGTATTACTCCTGCTACAATAAGAATAATGGCATTCCCGATAAGACCAACAACCTTTGTTCCCCCGCTCTTACTTACAAGTGCAACAATAAATCCAATTAACGGAAAAACAATCGAAAAGAATATCATAACTGGTCCTGAAAAAAGGTCTCCATTAAAAAACGAAATTCCAAAAACCATCAACGAGATCAAGAAAAATAAAATTGAAATCCCACCTAAGTTTTTCATCATCCCCAGCCTTTCTTAAACATTAAACTAACCATAAACATAATCTTGGGTGAAAAACAAATTAATAACTATCTGTTTATTTTATAGATTAAATAACAATGATCATTCACTTGTCTACAATATAAAGGCGTATAAAGATGAATTCCCTCATAGAAGAATTCCAATTGCAAATAAGCTTGACTATCGAGAGCGATTCAATAGGGCAAGTTCATTTTTGGGATCATGAATCTGCAAATGAACGGGACGCATTTTATTTGGTTGCGGAAAGCTTTACTGACTTTATGATGAGGTTTAGTAAAATGACAAATATAATAGTACATTAATTTCAACAGAAGAACTTTTAGAAGAAGAGGAAAATATTAAAGAACTTCCGCAAATAGATGAAAGAATGAATAACATTTTAGCTACTTAAGCCAAATTGTAGATAAAGAAAAACTGAGAAAATGTTCTTTCCTTTATGCACTATTGTTGATCGAAAGAGAAAGTTGAAATACCTTTCTTTGGTGAAATGAATCGAGAAATATAAAAAGACCGCAACGCTTCTTTAAGAAACCTTTACGGTCTTTAAATCTCTTTTTTGCTTAGGATAAATCAATGGATTTCCAGCCGAATCCCTGCACAGACATTCATGATCTTTTATTTTGATAAAGGTTTCCTCAACTCTTACGAATCATTTGTCTGAGAAGATAAATTCATTTGGTTCCAAGACATAGGGGTTTTATGAGCAAGTATACCAAACAACAATGAAGGTGAAGGAACTTGCACGTTTCAATCAGCATTGGGATCAAAGGGATGTTGATGTTCCTCTGCTCTACTATTTAGTATTCGATAGCTGGACTCTCCAATATGAAGCGGAATATCCAGCTTCTCTAAATTTGGCATTCCATTTTTTAAGAAAAGCTCTTTATCTTGATACCTCTGTAAAACTTCTCCCACAACCCACTCTTGATCGCCTAAAGTGGATATACAGTGTACTTTACACTCATAAGCAAAATACGCATCTGTTAAAATCGGTATCTTAGCTTTTCGTCCTTCTTCGTATTGAATATGAAATGCTTCAAACTTATTTATATCTCTGCCGCTATGTGTGCCTAATGCTTGAATTAATTCCGAACATCTCCCTGGAAGAAAATTCACACCGAAAACAGCACTTTTCTCAATCATTTTGTAAGTATATGTCCCTTTGCCTATTGAGACCCCATACATGCCAGGAGAAGATCCAATATACGTGTGCCATCCAGAAGCCATTGCGTTTTTTTCACCTTCATATTGAGCCGTAACGACAGCTACCATTCCAGGGTAGGAGTACCAAGTTGGTTCGTCTATCGGTGCTCTCATATTCATCGCTCCTTTTGTTTTAGATTCATTTTTTATTAGAATTTGAAATACGATAAAACGTGTTTCAACGTCTTTTTGTTGATATCCTCCAATAATGGAAGTCACTGCAACATATTTTGTAAGTTATACGCATCCCATGGAAAATGTTCTGTAATCCCAAGTCCTGCAACATCATAGGCTTTGGCTACATCCAGGCACTTCTTCAAATGAATCATTCGTTTTAGGTGCAAGCCCGTTAAATAAATGGGCTCCAAGTACATACGGAGGGTTGTTTCCGCCTTGCCATTGCCGCATAAGTAAGCGAAGCGTCTTACCTCTTTTATTTTTCATCTTATACATCCTTCCTTTTCCAAATTCATAAGAACGATGCATAAATCATAAACCCTATAGCAACGATAGGGTCAAGGGGTTCGTTATTTTTTCCGCACTCTAAATTCTGTGAGGAAGTCTTCTTCTCTTAATGAGTCGTAGCTGTTTGGAAGAGAAATTTGATATACTTTTTCATCCGTTTGGATGCCATGAGATTCAATAAAATGGTACAGTTTTTGATAGTATGAAAAATAATTTGTTGCAGAGCAATCAAATGAGATACACACATATTCACCGGATGGGAAAGAATCGATCGTCATGTTTTGTCCTCCTATCTCTATCTTTACTCCATCATGAATGGTCGTATAAACACTGTTGCAATAAATACCACCGGAATCTTTATAAGGCTTTAAATCATAAATAAGTCCATAATAGTTATCAACCAAATCTCCTCTTTCTTCAAGGACTTCAGCCAATTTTCGGTAATACAAATCTGATTGGTCATGAGGATTCACTTGAGGTGTCGCTGCTTTTAAAATGGTTTGGCCTTCTATATGTCGAACATAAACTAGACCTTCTTCTTTTTTAGTGCGTATCTCCACTTGTTCATGAAGCTGGTTCTTTCTTCTATGAAGCAATTGCCTGGCACGTTCGAGTCTTTCCATTTCACGTTCAATCACGCTTTCTTGCTCGTCAAGAAAGGTTTGCATCCGTTCAGGGGTACATGTATGTGAGATCATGCGCTTAATGTCTTCCAAAGGTGTTTTAATACATTTGAGATATTTTATGATATCTAAATAAAAGAACTGTTTAACATGATAATAACGATAGCCGTTGTTCTGATCTGTATATTGAGGCTTGAAAATTCCAATCTTATCATAGTAGCGCAATGTTTGAATTGAAATGTGATTGAGACGGGCTGTTTCCCCAATCGAAAAGTATTCCTTCATCAAACTCATCCTTTCTTCTTTGTTCGTTCTTAAAAATTTCATTATGCACGATGACAGTCAAAATCCTAACTGAACGATCTCCGAGAAAAAAACCGTTTTAAGACAATCTTCTTTTTCCTCCAGTTCGTTTTTAATCCTACGTCTAATCTTGTCTACAGATGATCTACTGTCAGATCTTCCTGAGCAAAACCATCCCTTTCTTTACCACTTTAATACGATAAAAATGGTAACCCTTTTAAGACTTTGAAATAAAAAGCATCTCTAGAAACCCATTTTAGAACAAATAAAAAGAATCCATTTCGAAAAATGTTTGATCAAAATGGATGTCTTTTTTGTGAATTCGTATACATTTTTTATAAAAAAGGTTGATCATTAATGACTTAAAAGTAAACCTATATAAATCAGTGTCTCTTTGTCATTATTATTTCCGCAAAATCTTCTCCATCGATTTCCCTTTTGCTAGCTCATCGATTAATTTATCCAAATAGCGGATTTCCCGCATCGTTGATTCTTCGATATCTTCTACTCGGACACCGCAGACTACACCTTTGATCAAAGCCCGGGAAGGATTCAGTTGGGGGGCTTTCGCAAAGAAGGTTTCAAAGTCTGTCTGTTTTTCCAGTTGCCCTTCTAACTCTTCCTGGCTATATCCTGTCAGCCAACGAGTGATTTCATCGACTTCTGATTTTGTGCGTCCTTTTTTCTCAGCTTTCGAAATATAATAGGGATAAACTTTTGCGACACTCATTGTATAAATCTTATGTTTAGTCATGATAATCCTCCTTTGTGGCTTGTTTGGGGAATAGTTACAATTCAGCTATTAACATAATTGTATCAAATTTTATTTCGATGCCACATATGTTTTTGACTTCAAAGCTTGATACAAAATAAGCACCACCTTTCGCTATAGAAAGATGGTGTTTTTATATTCAAAATCCTTATCTCTAAGAGTAAGATTCATATTCAGATGAGCAAGGATTTATTCTATTTCCGTATAGTGGTAAAATAATTATGACTTTAGGAAAGATATGATGAATGCAGATCTATGAGTTAACACTTTATTAGTTTCAAAATAATCAATACCTATATTCTTACATTGACAAGGGTATGCCTCCTCCTTAAAATGAAAATGATTATCAACATCACTTAGGAGGAAATACAGATGTATAGCGGGAAGATTCGTTCGAAAATTAAAATTACTTTCTTATCCATGCTCATCTTTTCTATTTTATTAGCAGGATGTACTAATGCAGGAAATTCAACAGAGATGAAAAAACATAACAATATGGTCACAATTGCTTGGCCTAGAGATATAGGCGAAATGAACCCGCATGTCTATAACCCTTCCCAATTGTTTGCCCAATCAATGGTATACGAGCCTTTGGTCACTTATGGAACGGGCGGGAAGCTTAAACCGCATTTAGCTGAGTCTTGGGATATATCTAATGACGGTAAAGTGTATACATTTCATTTGCGTAAGGATGTCAAATTCTCGGATGGAACAACCTTTAACGCAAAAATCGCGAAAAAGAATTTCGACTCCATTTTAAAACATCCTGAGTTGCATAGCTGGCTAGGATTTATGACAAAAATAGCTCAAACAAAAGTGATCGATGATCATACATTTCAATTGACACTGACTGAACCATATTATCCAACCATTCAGGAGCTGGCAGTTGTACGGCCTGTTCGATTTTTAGGAGAGGCTGGATTCCCTCAGGATGGCGATACATCAAAAGGTGTCGCAAAACCGGTGGGAACGGGTCCATGGGTATTGGACGAATATAAAGCTGATGAATATGCGATTTTTAAACGCAACGAAAATTATTGGGGGGAAAAGCCTAAAGTCGAGAAAATCAAGGTGAAAGTCATCCCAGACGCAGAAACAAGAGTGCTCGCATTTGAAAAAGGTGAATTGGACTTAATTTACGGTGAAGGCGTCATCAGCTTGGATGCATACAAGCAGCTGCAATCGACAGGTCAGTATGAAACTAGTCTTTCTGAACCGGTAGCGACGAGACAGCTTGTCATGAATACGAAAAAAGAACAACTTTCTGATGAACGTGTGCGCCAAGCCCTGCACTACGGTTTTGATAAAGACGCCATGGTGGAAGGCATTACCTCCGGGTTAGAAGAAAAAGCAGATCATATTTTGCCGACAACTTTCCCATACACGTCTGATATTGATGTAAAGCCAGTAAAATATGATGCAGAAAAAGCGAAAGCGTTATTAGATGCGGCCGGCTGGAAACTTCCGAATGGCAAGACGGTGCGTGAAAAAGACGGAAAGCCTCTTGAATTTAGTTTAATGTATGATTCAGCGGAATCCATTCAAAAAGCAATGGCAGAAACGCTGCAAGCAGAGTGGGCAGCGATTGGAGTGAAGTTGAATCTTGAAGGAGTAGAATTGGCGACTCAGGTTAAACGGTTCAAAGCGAATGAATTTGATATGAACTTCTTTAGCAACTATGGCGCGCCTTATGACCCGCATACATTTGTAAACATTGTCGCCTCAAAAGGATTTGGATTTAATGAAGCGATTTCTGCCTATCCAAACAAAGATAAGTTATTGAAGCAGATGGCAAAGGTTCCTCAAACAACTGATGAAAAAGAGCGTCAAAAGCTTTACTCATCTATTTTAACATCCCTTCAAGATCAGGGAGCCATCGTTCCGATCTCTTATATTAAAAAGACAGCGATCTACCAAAAGAATATGACAGACTTTACTTTCCCTGCCAACCGTGACGAACATCCATTTACAGGTATTCGCATGAAGCAGTAGGAGGCTTTTATGGGTATCTATATATTGAAACGAATCATGTCCATCATTCCAGTGTTTCTTTTAGCTGCGCTTCTGACAACTGGAATGATTCAACTCTCACCGGTTGACCCGGCTGAAGCGTATGTAGCAGCAGCGCATATCCAGCCAAACGATGACATTTTAGAACAAAAGAGACATGAGTTTGGCTTAGATCAACCATTCTTTATCCAATATGTAAACTCTATTTTGAAGATATGCCAATTCGATTTTGGCATATCTTATGTTTCGAATAAGCCGGTTTGGGACGAGGTTGCCCTCCGAATGCCAGCAACGATCGAACTTGCGCTTGGGAGTTTATTGATCGCGGTGCTTGTCAGTGTGCCTCTCGGCTTCTTTGCTGGAATCAAAAGAAATCGCGCAATTGATCATATCAGTCGCTTCATTTCCTTTTTCGGGGCATCCATTCCGACTTTTTGGTTAGGGTATATGTTGGTTTTTTTCTTTTCTGTTCAATTAGATCTTTTTCCAGTAGAAGGAATTGGGACATGGCAGCACCTCGTACTGCCGTCAATGACGCTGGCGCTTCCTTTAATTGCAATGTATACAAGGCTTTTGCGCGCCAGTGTGATAGAAAACCTGCAAGAACCGTATGTCCAATACGCAAAAATCAGAGGACTGAAAAATAAAAGCATTATGGCTAAGCATGTATTGAAAATGGCCATTTCTCCGATGATTACAGGACTAGGAATGAATCTTGGCAAACTTCTCACCGGAACAATTATTGTTGAAGTGGTTTTTTCTTGGCCTGGCTTTGGCCGTTATTTTATTGAGGCCATTTTCAATCGTGACATCCCTGTCATTCAATGCTATGTGTTCATAGCCGCCGCCTTTTTTATATTGAGCAGCTTAATCGTTGATCTCATTCAAATGTATATTGATCCGCGCATTTCCAGGAAAGAAGGGCAGTATCGATGATTATAAGCATACGCAGGATATACAAAAGTCAAAAAGTGATAACGGCATGCATCACCATATTATCCATTCTGTTTCTCATCGCTGTATTTGCCCCTTGGATTGCGCCGAATAATCCTGTTGCTGTTCATTTGGCATATAAGCTGCACCCTCCATCCTTGGAGTTCCCTTTAGGAACTGATCATTTAGGAAGATGCAACTTATCCCGCCTTTTGTACGGAACACGGATTTCTTTGGGATTTGCAATGCTCATTTTTATTTCCTCACTCGTGATCGGTCTCATTGTCGGTACGATTTCAGGGTATAAAGGCGGATGGGTTGATCAGCTGTTAATGAGATTTTGTGATGGTGTGATGGCCTTTCCAAACTTAATTTTAGTTCTTGGTCTAGTGGGCATATTCGGACCTGGACTTCCTCAAGTCATTCTTGCCCTCATGCTGGTGCAATGGGTCTATTATGCGAGAATCTTTAGAGGAATGGTGCTTAGCCTGAAAGAGGAAAACTTTATTAAAGCCGCAAAAATCAATGGATCATCACAATGGAAGATTCTGAAAAAACATATCATACCTAATGTGCTCCCTCCCCTCGTTGTCATGGGTACATTGGAAATGGGCTGGGCCATTATGGACATATCCGCTATGTCGTTTCTTGGATTAGGCGTCCAGCCCCCAGCTGCGGAATGGGGAGCGATGATTCATGAAGGTAAATCGTATATTCGGACGAACCCTGAGTTGATGATTTATCCAGGGCTGATGATCATGGTTGTCGTTGTAACATTCAATTTATTGGGCGAGAGTTTATCAGAAAAATACGGAGTTAAACGTCGATGATAAAAAGGAATGAGGAAGTTGGGAACAGAACAATCACCGGTGCTCAAAGTGAGAGATTTGCATGTACAGGCCAAAACGCAAAAAGGAGTTTCAACCCTAGTGCAAGACGTCAATTTCGAACTGAAGCGAGGTCAAATCCTTGGTCTGATTGGTGAGAGCGGATGCGGAAAAACAGTAACGGGCATGTCCATTCTTCAGATGCTTCATCAGAAAACAACCAAGGTGGAAGGAAGCATTTCCTTACAAGGCCGAGAATTAAACGGATTGGCAGATCAAGAAATGCGCAAGATCCGCGGCAAAGATGTTGCCTATATTATGCAAAATCCGATGAACGCTTTTACACCCGTTTTTACGATTGGTCATCAAATGGTCGAAACGATTCGCTCTCATACGTCTTTTAACAAAAAGCAGGCGAAGGAGCTTGCAATCGAAGCATTGCATAATGTGAACTTATCCAATCCTGTTAAACTTTTAAAATCTTACCCTTTTCAATTAAGCGGCGGAATGCTTCAACGGGTGATGATTGCAACCGCTGTTTGCTTACATCCGGCCATTCTGATTGCGGATGAACCCACAACTGCACTAGACGTCAATAATCAGAAGACCGTGCTGAAACATTTAGACGCCATGCGCTCCGAATGTGGAACGGCAATTTTGCTTATCTCTCATGATCTGGGTGTCATTGCTGAAATGGCGGATGAAGTCGCTGTGATGCAGAAAGGAAAAATCGCAGAAAAAGCAGATGTGTTTCAGCTGTTTGATGCACCAAAGCATGAATATACAAAGAAGCTATTGGGTGCACGTTTGACATTGCCAATAGATAAACGTTCCATTGGATTATGTTGACAGAATTTGATAAGGGGTGATGAAGTGAGTTTATTACAAGTGAGAGGAGTCAGTCATTGTTATGGGGCTCGGACATTGTTTAAATGGCAAACCCAATCTAAACAAGTCCTTTCCGATGTCAGCTTTTCGATTGAGCAGGGTACATGCTTAGGCATGATTGGGCCAAGCGGAGCCGGTAAGAGTACATTGGGAAAAGTATTGCTTGGTTTAGAACGGCCGCAATCAGGTCAAATCCTTTTCCAAGGCCATGATATGTATAGCGCAAATAAATCGATCCGGCGAAAAATCCGTCGTGACCTTCAAGCTGTCTTTCAAGATTCATACTCGTCCGTCAACCCGCGAATGACAGCGGAACGGATTATCGCAGAACCATTAGAAAACTATGAAACACTTACAATAGCGGAACAAAGGCGAACCATCATCGAGCTGTTGGAAAGAGTAGGCTTAAGTGAACAGGATTTAACAAAATACCCGTACCAATTCAGCGGCGGTCAATTGCAGCGGATCAATATCGCTAGAGCAATCTCGCTCAAACCGAAGCTGATCGTATTAGACGAATCAGTCAGCAGTCTGGACATGGTAACCCAAATGCTTATACTCGATTTGTTAAAAGAGCTCAAAGATGAGTTTGGGTTATCTTATTTTTTTATTACGCATGATTTGAAAGCCGCTTATCAATTGAGTGACACACTAGGTGTACTGGATAACGGAAAATTAGTTGAACTTTACGAGTCCAAACATCAGTTCTTTGCATCAGACCATCCAGCAGTAAAAGAGATGAAAAGCTCCATACTTGCAGAACACCCGCGCTTTCGTTCGATAGGAACAAAAACGGTTCAGCGATAAACTTGCTTAAGCCCTTTCATTACGTCAACTAGAAATGCCTCTTTCCTATGACAAAGGCAATGAAATCGTTCTTCGGTCAGCCTGATCATCGGCGCAATCAATCAGCACGAACACTGACAAACACAAAAAGCTGGCGCTAACGAGCACCAGCTTGATACTCTTTATGGTAAAACCCCCAGGCATCAGCACACCACGCAAACTTAATTTCCCTTGACTTTTAATTGGATACTGTTGAACTGATAGACGAGCTTCACTTTGTACTTGCTTGGCAAGCCCGTGGTTTCGATTGAAGAAAAGGATCCATTACGCTTATGATAGGTAATGGTTGTGGATCCGTCAGCCGGTACATAATTGTCCGAAAAATGGAGACGTAATGTCCCTTTTTTTTTGCCTTGCCCTTGATTTTGAGCAGATCATGCTTACCGCTGAGATTGAGTTCAAGTATACCCTTGGCTGATTGTTTGTAGTCTCCGCCGATGATCAGTTTTCCTGAGACATCTTCCTTCAGGATGCCTCTGTTGTTTGAAACATCACCTCTCCCAAAAGCTGTCTCGGAGCCGCCCTCAAGCGTACCCTGATTAATCCGCGTGCCGCCGGAGTATGTATTGTTCCCCTCCAGCTTTAACGTGCCTGTCCCCTTTTTGGTAAGCTTTCCGATGCCGGAGATATCGTTGCGCCAGCGATCGAGTGCATAGAAGCCGCCTTTGGAAGAATCCATGGCCACGATAACATTTTTGTCAAAAGCGCCATAGCCATCAGCGCGGAAAAGAGATCAAGCCTTCCCCACCCTTCCGCATCATCAAGAACAGGATAGCCGGAAGAGGACGAAAAAGCTGCTGACTCCTCGTCAGCAGCTTTTTAAAGACATCTAAGTAATCACTCTCTACAAAGGTAGACGTGTTTCCCTTTCTATCTATTTTCACAGTGGAAAAATGACCGTTTGTTTTGTGTAAAAGAAATAATACACTTCGTGGGCATGTTACTCCCCAATTAATGCGCCATCATCTCATGGGCAATATCATGTCCGTCCATTTCTGACGGATAGTAGGTAGGCCAGTTTTTGACTTCATCAAGTAAAGCTTCACGGTCATCACCCCAATACAGATGGTAATGACTAGCTTTAGTCGGATAGATACTATGATCACTAAACTGAATATACTGAGGAAGGCCTTCAGCTTTTTTATCCAGTTTGAAGATGTATCTTACCCCTCTATTGCCCGCATCATATGTTAAAATTTCATACCCGTCATAAGTATACTTACCAGAATATCCCTTTCCGTTTTTGAAGAACTTTACAGTATCTTGCTGGATTAAGATACGGTCAACATCTGTTTTATACCCTTTTTTATAATACTCTTTATATTCTTCAGCTGTCTTGTCACCTTCATGTTCTGATTTATGCGAAAATACTTCATCAAGAGTGCCATCTTGCAGGTACGGATATACTGATTGCCAGTCTCCTTCCCAATCAGAAAGTGACCGATCCTTTACTTGGCTGTTTTTAAAATAGCCTTTATAAATTTTTTCTGTCTCTTTATCATGTGCATGTGCATGACTATGATCGTGATCATGATCATGAGATTCAGATGTTTGCTCTTGGGTTTTAGAAGAGTCTTCTGCAACTGATGAACTTGTTTTATGAGACTCACCTTTTGATGAATCTGAAGCCTGACATCCTGCCAATACTAGTAATGAACCAATCGTTAATATACCTAACCTCTTACCAAATAAAATTCCCATTACAACACTCCTTCTCATCAAACCGAAATAATTACGATTTGTATTATACAACGATCTTGTTAAAATATCAAAGGGAAAATGACCGAATAATGACTGAGTGCACTTTCCAGCCCCTCTCTCCTTATAAACACCGTGCGTCTGACTTGCCTACATCCGATTAATTTGCCATAAATCAAGTCCTTTAAAAGTGGAATCATTCCTAAGTTTTCGTTTCAAAGATACCCTATCCTTATAGAAAACCCCCTTTTAATCAGTTGTTTGTAATCATTTCATTAACTTGCAGCAGGAGCCGTTAGGCCGACGTCACCGTGTACAGACTGTTCATCATTCAATTTATATTGAATATGCAACTTTTTGCGGCGCAATGTTCTTTCTGTATGCTTCAAATTCATTTAGGGAAAAGTAACGTTGATTAAAGGAGGTTAAATCAATATGGATCATCATACATTAGCTGCTCACGAGGCTGTAGATTTACATGAAATCGTGAACTTTAAAACACTTTGTATAGCGAAATCGAAATTAATGCAGGGACTTGTGTTTGACCAAGACCTGAAGGACTTGATGCAAAAAGATGTGCAGCAATCCATTCAAGACCTTACTGACTTACAAGCGGTTTATGAGCGTGCGCCATTTCAGGCCCCTGTCCCTGAAAGCCGCCCAACGCCAATCATCAATTGAAAGGAAGGTAAGCACCTTTGAACCATGATCATTTAGACCCTATTAATTCGCTAAATGTGCCTGAACTTGCAGACACTACATTTGCATTGGATTTTCTTATACGAGCAAAAGAAGGCGTGAGAAATACAGCTGTAGCATTGACTGAAACCGCATCACCTGATGTAAGAGCCTTGTTGCGGAAACAGCTGATGCAAGGAATCGCGATGCACCAAGAGATTACAGAACTGATGATAAGCAAAAAATGGTTCCACCCGTATGAGCTGAGCGAACAATATAAGCTGGATCAGCTCTCTGCAAAAAACACGATCATGGTCGGCAACATGGATCTCTTTCCTGTTAAAACAAATCGAAAAGGGATGTTTGACCGGACACCTGATGAACGCTAACACTGGAGGTTTTACAGCATGAAGGCAGTAACGTATCAAGGCATTAAAAATGTTGTTGTCAAAGATGTGCCAGATCCAAAGATTGAAAAATCCGATGACATGATTATAAAAGTTACCAGTACAGCCATTTGCGGATCGGATTTGCATTTAATCCATGGATTGATTCCTAATCTGCAAGAAGACTATGTCATCGGCCATGAACCGATGGGAATCGTTGAAGAAGTTGGGCCGGGAGTGACAAAGGTGCAAAAAGGCGATCGCGTCATTATTCCTTTTACGATCGCCTGCGGTGAATGCTTTTTTTGTAAACACCAGCTGGAAAGCCAATGTGATCAATCTAATGACAACGGCGAAATGGGCGCCTATTTCGGCTATTCAGGGGATACTGGCGGTTATCCAGGCGGGCAGGCAGAATATTTAAGAGTGCCATTTGCGAATTTTACCCATTTTAAAATTCCTGAAACCTGTGAGGAGCCCGATGAGAAATTAAGCGTGATATCCGATGCCATGACCACCGGTTTCTGGAGTGTAGACAATGCCGGTGTAAAAGACGGCGATACAGTTATTGTTCTCGGCTGCGGGCCAGTCGGCCTTTTTGCTCAAAAGTTTTGTTGGTTAAAGGGCGCAAAGCGTGTCATAGCTGTTGACTATGTAAACTACCGCTTACAGCATGCCAAACGAACAAATCAAGTAGAAATCGTTAATTTTGAAGACCATGAGAATACAGGGAGTTACTTGAAGGAAATCACCAAAGGCGGAGCGGATGTTGTCATTGACGCTGTTGGGATGGATGGGAAAATGAGCGACCTTGAGTTCCTTGCCAGCGGATTAAAGCTTCATGGCGGAACGATGAGTGCATTGGTCATTGCTTCCCAAGCCGTTCGCAAAGGAGGAACCATCCAAATAACAGGTGTGTATGGCGGCAGATATAACGGTTTTCCGTTAGGAGATATCATGCAGCGAAACATCAATATACGCTCTGGACAAGCTCCGGTAATCCACTATATGCCATACATGTTTGAATTAGTGTCAACGGGTAAAATTGACCCGGGAGATGTTGTAAGCCACGTCCTGCCCCTTAGCGAAGCCAAGCATGGTTATGACATCTTTGATACAAAAATGGATGACTGTATAAAAGTAGTGTTAAAACCTTAAAAAAACGGAGGTTGCAGAAATGGAATATGCCTTACATGAAGTGCTTGAGGTCCAAGAAATAACAGCTTTTAAGACGCTTTGTTTGACGAAATCCAAAACAATGAAAGCGCTGGTATCTGATCCGAAGCTTAAAGAAATCATGCAGCAAGACGTTGATATTACCACACGGCAGTTACAGGAATTTGCCTCTATTTTATCTAATGCAAAGCATGAATGAGGAGATGAATGATCATGAATCCTATCATTGAATATCTGACCGGCATGAACGTTTTAACAGACCAAATCATAGCCATGGACTTATTGATTGCAGCAAAAAACGGAGTCAGAAATTATGCGATGGCCGCAACGGAAGCTGGGACGCCTGAAGTGAAAGAGATCCTTACCCGTCATTTGGAAGAAGCCCTTGATATGCATGAACAAATCTCAAGCTATATGATGGAAAAGGGCTGGTACCACCCTTGGAACACAGACGAACAAGTCAAGCTGAATTTACAAAATATTAATACTGCGATTAAATTACCCACCCTTTAATACATTGATTGATTTGCTGAGGAACAGTATTGATCAACTCAACCGTTCCTCAGCTTCTGTTTTTATTAAACGCTTAATTTAGTTTACTACATGAAGATCCCGCTATTTCAAGACCCCTTGTTTACATTTTGAAAGACGGCAGTCGCATCCCACACATTTAAGCCGAATTGACCTTCGGAGAATGTTGAATCATTCGTATCAATTACAAGACGATCATCTAAATAGATTTTGAAGTGATCACCCCGAGCCTCAGTTTTCAGATGATACTTTTTATTTACGTCTATCGGTGTTTTGTATTCGGCAATGACAGAAGCAGCACCGTTCTCAAATTTAAAGAATTTCACTAAGTCATGTTTCGCATCCACATTGGCAAGATAACCGTTTTGGGCATCTTTGTCAGAGCGAAACATAAGCGCTCCTGCCCCCCTTCCGTTTCCATCCTTAATGGTGATATCAGATTCATAGGTGAAGTCAGATCCGGATGCTGAAGACAAAATAAAGGAATCACCCTCCGATCTTCCTTGTTTTCCTTCAATTGTGTCGGCCCACGTGCCATTTACAGTCGTCCAGCCAGCCAAATTAGAGATGAAAGGTGATGTTCCCCATACCTTTTTTAAAGGGTATATCGTTAAAGATTTCAGCTTTACACCGCCATTCGCCGCATATAATTCTAGACCGTTGCTTGATCGATCCGGGAGAATGATATCGGTTATGACCTGCTGTCCGTCATTCCCAAATACTTCAACTGAAGAGCGGTCGACAAAAATGCGCATCTTTACCCTTCCATTTACCGGTTTCAGCGGAGCTGTTTGTTTTCCGGTGTTAAAGGTCGGATTAAAGGTGACGTTCCCCGACTCGCTCCGGTCAACGAACAGTTTGGCATTTTTTCGATCATAGCCGACTTTTGTGAATTGATTTCGGCCTATTCGAACTTTAAAACCAAATTCAGCAGCTGAACGTGGTGTCACTTGAAATTCTGCATGTAATTCATACGCATCTCCAGATAGGCCCGCTAACACATTTTGGCTTGTGGTCGATATGGTCTGATTCTTCCACTTTTTAGAGGTTCCGCGAATGGTTTGCAGCTCTTTTACTGGTGTTTGGACGACCCTGACTCCTCCAGTAAGCGTTTTCAATTTTAACTCTCTTGGAATGGACGCCGCACTTCTCCATGGGGAGGTAGGAACATCATTCGCATATTGCCAATTGCTCATCCACCCTAACCATAGCCGCCGGCCGTCTGAGGATGGAATATCGGACCAGGATACAGCCGCATAAAAGTCTTTGCCGTAATCCGTCCAGAGAACTTTGTTTGACGGATTTTCATTTTTAAAATGAGTTCCATCAAAGTCCCCTACAAAATATTGCATGCCTGATCCTCCCGAAACCGCTCCGTTTCCGACACTGACCTGCATCACCCATTTTTTTTGATTCGGATTGCCGTCTACCGGAAGCTCAAACAAATCCGGGCACTCCCATACTCCCCCATGGCTCCCTTGTCCCTGTCCAAACTCACTTGCATATGTCCACTGCTTCAGATTTTTTGATGTATAAATGAGGATTCGGTCACCGGCCGCAAGCACCATCACCCACTTGTTTTCTTTTTCATACCAAAAGACCTTTGGATCGCGAAAATCTTTTTTTCCCGGGTTCGGAATGACAGGGTTGCCAGCGTATTTCGTCCACGTTCTTCCTTTGTCATTGCTATAAGCAATGCTTTGCACTTGATGGCCTTCCCTGTCCTGTGTATAAACAGCCACAAGCGGCTTCTCTTCGCCTGTTTGAAAACCGCTTGTGTTATTTCTATCTACAACTGCGCTTCCAGAAAAGATCGTGCCTTTGTCATCCGGAGCCAGCGCAACAGGAAGGTGCTTCCACGTAACCAAATCTTTGCTCACGGCATGCCCCCAATGCATGGGCCCCCACTGAAGTCCGTATGGATGGTATTGATAGAACAAGTGATATTCTCCAGCATAATATACCATCCCGTTTGGATCATTCATCCAGTTTGCCTCCGGCGTGAAATGATATTGAGGACGATAATCCTCATCATAGTAGCTTGAATCAGCTGCCTCAACCGAAAATGCCATAGTGAATAGCAGGGTGAACATGATGATGACTTGAGAAAGTCTCTTTTTCATTTGTTTCTTCGCTCCTCTCTTCATGTTTGAACACTTCAAGAGAGACTGCTGCACAAGTTGGTCCGTTTCTGGCAATTCTCCTCTGTTTCGCTGTTATCCGAATGATTGATATGTGATAGACTGCCGCAGTTTCCCTCTTCGTTCTTACTTCACACAGAGCTTATGCTAAGAATCCAGCCCAATACCCAAGAATTCCGATGATAAAGATGCCGCATATAATGAGAAGAGGATTCACCCCTTTCCGCAGCATCCATGCCACCAATAACGTTAACCCTAGAGGCAGCGCCCCCGGCATGATGCTGTCTAACACATTTTGTACGGTTTGAACATCCACTTTTCCGCTTTCATCCTTAATCCTGGACACAACGATGGGAATGTTGATGGTGGTCCATTTGGAAACGAGAGCTCCCATTACAAATAACCCGAGAATTGAAGCGCCCTCTGTCAGCTTTTGAATGCGATTCCCCGCTAAATCCTGCAGAATCTCCATTCCTTTCACATAGCCATACTTTAATCCGTAATATTTTGTACTTAATCTTATGGCGTTCAGCAAGAAAAAGAATAGCAAAGGACCGGCAATGTTTCCGCCTAAAGCAAGGGATGCCCCTAACGCAGCTAAAACCGGGCGAATGGTTCCCCAGAAAATCGGGTCGCCTACACCCGCTATCGGCCCCATCAAACCGATTTTCATTCCGCTGATCGCTTTTCCATCAATTCCTTTATTGTTCGCCATTTCTTCTTCCATGGCTGCCGTCACGCCAAATATAGGCGCTGTCAGCCACGGATGTGTATTAAACCATTCCAAATGCCGCTGCAAGGCTTCGTTTCTTTTCGCGCCGGGACCGTATAGTTTTTTGATCGCCGGTATCATCACATAACAATAACCCATGGCCTGCACACGTTCGAAGTTAAAGGAGCCGAGCAAAAAATTTGAACGAATAAACATGCTGAAAATTTCTTTTTTCGTTAATCGCTTTTCTTTCTCCATCTTTTTCATCCCCCCTCATGGTTTAGGCATCAAGATCATCATCGTCATCATAAACACCGACTTGGCCACTGTCAGATGCGGCGGCCACCGCTCCGTGCGCGGTATGTTTTTGCATCATCTGCTGGTATAAAAGCGCCAGACAGAGACCGAGGGCTCCAAATCCTACTAAGTTGAAATCGGTAAACGCCGCTAATAAGAAACCAATATAGAAAAATGGCTTTAAATAAGGAATATTCATCATATTGATCACCATGGCATATCCGACAACAACGATAATGCCTCCGCCTATTTGCAGCCCTTTTGTAATCACATCCGGAATATTGCCCAAGAACGCCTGAACAGCGCTGACACTGATCAATGCGACAATCAAAGTCGGTATCATGACGCGAAGCGCTTGAAACACCATCGCGGTTATATGCATAATTTCAATTCCTTTTATATTCCCTTCTTTTGCGTATTGATCAGCGCGGTGAATGAAAAAGACAGTGATCGTCCGCACAAAAATCGTCAGCGCCTGACCAGCAGCTGCCAAAGCAACAGCTACGGCAATACCTTCGCCAATTCCCTGATCAGCGGTAATGACTAAAATGGTTGAGATGACAGAGGCGATCGCTGTATCAGGCGCCATAGCAAGGCCGACGTTCATCCAGCCCAGCGCCATCAGCTCCAGTGTGCCGCCGAGAATAATTCCTGTTTTTAAATCCCCGAGCACCAAGCCAACCAGCGTGCAGGCCACAAGCGGCCGATGCGTCTGCCCTTCATCCAATACACTTGCGATGCCGGTGATGCCTGCAATGATTAACAACAAAATAATTTGTAATGAAGACATATTCTCATCCCCTTGATTATTTTGTTACGTTCCGTAAAATTTGTACAAAGTCCTCGCTGGCATCTGAAGGCAGCTGCCTCAATTCCAGTTTCACTCCCAAGTCACTTAATGTTTCAAACGCCCTTATATCTTGCTCTGTGACACTGACTGATTTTGTGACTTGCCTGCGTTGATTTTCAAACCGCATTCCCCCGACGTTTACTGTTTTGATCGGTACGCCCGCTTCTATTAGGGATACAATATCAGACGGATTTTCAAACAAGAGCATTGCCGTTACCCCTTCATAACGCGGACTATGAAACGCTTTTGCCATTTTTGAAACCGAAACGGCACTCGCTTTTACATTTGAAGGCGCAACAGAAAGGATCAGCGCTTTTCTCATGTCGTCCTGTGCAATATCATCGGAGACAACGATAATTCGGTCTGCCGCATGGACTTTAATCCACCTTGTCAGGATTTGGCCGTGAATAAAGCGGTCATCAATTCTTGCTAACACAATGTTCATCACAATTCATCCTCTCTTGTTTCTTGATTGGCTGTTTTTACTTTTTCTAAATGTTCACTGCACACTTGAAAGCTTTGCTGGCTCATTGCTTTTAAGTTGTTCAGCAAATCTTTAAGTGTCAGATGCTCTCTCAGGCTTAATACCTCCAGCAGAATCGGCAGGTTTACGCCGGCTGCCATATCCATTCTTTGATCTTCAGCAATGAAAGAAGCTGCCGCGTTATATGGCGTTCCTCCAAAAATATCGACTAAAAAAAGCACTTCATTTTCTTCCGGAATGTCTTTGAGCGCCTGATGATATTTTTCTTGCAGCGTTTGAACCCCTTCTCCTTTAAAAAACGGCACTGCAATCAGGTTATTTTCTTCACCGAATATCATCCCTGAAGACTCTTTTAATGCTATGGGAAAATCTCCATGACCACTGATAATAACTGAAATCATATTCATTGCTCCTTTCCTGTTTTGTACATCCATATATAATGCAAGGATCGTGCCAACAAAGTTGTGTTAAGCGTTTTCAATAAGTTTTCAGCAAATGACAGTCTGTTGTTGAAACACTTGAAATCAAAAAAATAAACCTGTATTAAAATGGCGTTCCATTTAATACAGGTTCACATAAAAAAACCGCTTTTAAAACAGCTGGCCAGGCACTTCTTCAGCGAAGATGGCGGCTATAAATAATTTTTCATCATCACTTATGCGAAGTCCAAGCTTTTGTTCATATGGGGCTAATGTACGTTCTGTCACGTTCAGCATTCTTTTTAGCTGTTCATTTATTTCATCTTCCTCTGAGAAAGCTATCGGATTCTGCTTCAACACCCTCTCAAAGGCGAAAGCCGTATGCATGATGACTTTGATTAAAACAGCATTATTGAAAATGACTCCCAACTCATCTTGAACGGTTTGCAGCCACTCTAATAACATCTCGATCATATGGTGGGGGTTCAAGAAGACAAGATACTTTTTCAAGCTATCCTCGCAAAGCTCCCTGACAATGATATTCGCTTCGTTCAATCCATTGCTCAAGGGGATGCTTCCTTTGGTAATCGCCTGTTGAATCAGCTTCTCTCCCTCCCCTTCAATTAACACTTCTAAAGATACATGCGGAGCATTGATTTTAGGGTCTTTCGTTCCGACTGTCGCAAGGATCTCATACTCTTTTTCAATTTCTTTTATGTTGTTTGCCAATTTAATGGATGAAACAGTCAATATGTGAATCGGGGTATCAGAGGCCTTGTTTACGATCGTTGTCAGGATGTCTTCCAGCTTTTTGGCCGTCCCGCTGCCTGTCGTACAGATGGAAACCAATGCCTTCTTTTTGCCGGCTACCGCTGGCTGCCGCTCCCATAACTCAATAAAATCCTTCGTGACCGATTGATAGATCGCATGCAAATTCAAATTCAAATAGTTCACTTTTCTGACAGCATCCAGCACCATTGAGGTCGTCACATTGCTGATTGTTTTGATGGCAATGCCTGTCTTTTCCTCCAGCTTGCTTTCCAGCATCGCAAGTGACCCCATATCTACCAGCATTAAAACACCTTCTCCTTCGTCAACCTGTTTCATTTTTTCCGCTACGCATTCGATAATGTCCGAAGGTGAAACAGAAAGCGGCATGTCAACTGCTGCAATGGGAGTGCTTCCTAACAGTTCTGTCGCGACTTCAACCATTGAACTCGCCGTGCTATTTCCATGTGCAGCCACGATAATACCGACCCTTTTGTTATCTTTTAACGATTTGATGGAATGAATCAGCATTGTTAAGTAGATGACTTCTATTTCCGGGATGGCCACTTTAAAATATTTCTGAATTTGATCTTTAAATATCATCGCCACCCGATATTCTTTCACATGAGTGTCACGGATTTCATCAGTCTCCTGTGTATTTAAAACATCAATTTGTTTTCCGCGCTTTAAAAATGCGTCAATATGCATACTCAAGAAATAAATAAATTTACGGTCAAATGTGCAAGCCAGCTCATGCTCAGCTATTTCTTTTAACTGTTTGGTCATTTGAATCACGTCGTCTTCAACGAATGTCAGCAGGCTGTCCTTTTGAAACGCCCGATGATGAAAAAAACTTCTGACATGCAAATGGATATCAGTTAAGATGTACTGATTAATATCCTTTTTGGATAATCCTTCTTTCATAAGGGTTTTCACTTTTTCCTCGATCAAATGATACAAGTTAAATGAGAGGTCTTCGTCAATTTTTGTTGTTTCATCTTCTACAATCGGAGAGATAATCGTTGTAATATTGACATATTCAGAAATAGCTTTGCTTCTTTGCATGTTTTTGCTGCTGGACATCCATTCTTGCTTGATTTCATCCGGCAGATCCCGAACAGTCAGTTCAATAACCTCATTTTTTTCAAGGTTGTGCAAAAACCCGTGTGCGCAAACTAACTGGACATTTGATTTCAGCTGTCCCACATTTCCAAATTTCGCAGAATGAATAAGCGCATTATAGACATCTATGTGCACACTCAGATTTTTCTTAATTCGCTCTGCTTCTTTCCCTAATAAAAACGTCGTCAGATCCACTCTTTCTTTAAGCGATCGTTCTTCAAGCGAAGGAATATGTATGGTCATTGGAATTCTTCGCAAAAATGTTTTCAATAAAGCAGAACTCGGATTTTCTGTTGTGGCGGAAATAAACAATACGTTCGATGTTCGTTTATGTTCCGATTCCCCAAGCCGGTTATAAGAACCGCTGTCAATAAAATAAAACAGCATTTCCTGCCCCTCAGGAGGGAGACGGTGGATTTCATCCATAAAAAGAATGCCCCCATCAGCCTGTTCGACTAAGCCAGCCTTATCCTCGCCGGCACCTGTAAATGAACCCTTTTTGTGTCCGAATAATTGAGATAGCAATAATTGAGGATTGTTGTAGTAATCTGCACAGTTAAATGTAATAAATGGTGAGTCGGCCTTCAAAATGTCAGAGTAAATGGCAAACTGGTAAATGCGGTTCGCAAAAAGGGATTTACCGGAACCAGTCGGCCCTAGGAGGAGCATATGCAGGCCGTTCGGCGGATAAAAAACAGCTGCTTTCGCCTGGGAAATGGCTTTCTTCAAACTGCCTTTTGCCCCAATCATAAGCTCTAGAGGATTCGTAGAAATAGGTTGATGTTTCTGTTTGGAATTCCCAGAAAACGGCTCCAGGCTTTTCACTTCCATCAACTCGGTATCCCATTTCTTGTTGCATAACCTTTCCGCTATTTCGACTGGGATGTATCGCACAGGAAACGATTTTATTTTTATGACCTTTTTGGACCGGACGAGATTGTTCAACTCAAAACTGACATTGGACCGCTCCATTTTCAACTGATCAGCAATTTCCTTTGCTGAACTCCCCTGTACTTTTAAAAGATGATCTAAACTGGAATCATGAAAATTATGCATAAGCTGATGGTATATTTTATCTATTCTTTTCACGTCTATCATCCTTTGTCCTTATTAGATAAGCCCTGAATATTCCGAATCTTCATGGCGGAAACATCTCATTCTACACTTCCAGAAAGGCCTCTATAGCAGATTGACATGCCGGCCTTTTATGCTTATGTGTTTAGAATGCTGAATCATTTACATCTCATATTAGTATTTTAGATTCGCGTTCCCTAGGGCTGGACTCCTTCCAAAGTAATAATCAGTAAACAGTTTATCATTCTTGAAGAATGTAATGATGTCAAAATCACGAATGACAAAAAATGAATCTTAAAGACTGGGTCAAATCACCTAAAATACATCCAATTGAAACAAAGAAATGGCGGACACTCTATGTGTGTCCGCCGCAGTGATCACGATAAAAAATCAGGATGCAGCAACTGCTCGATCTTTCTCTTTTCATTATGCAAAACTTCTTCATCTTTACAATACATCTGGAAGGTCAGTGAATCTGTAAACATAAAAACTTTATCTCCATCGGCAAAAAATAAATATTGATGATTTCTCGCAGCCATCTTGCCCAGAATTGAAAAATCTCCGATATGATCGATTTGATATCCCCTGCTGGTCTCAATCAAAGCGGGCGTATGATCATACAATCCGCTACCTATTAAAAAAGCCTTGTACGCTTCATAAGCGTCAGCAAACTCATCATCCAGATGACATTCACCCTCCCAGTCATTACTTAGAAATGGCGTAACAACTGTTTGTTCGAAAGTTGATAGATAAGGAGATATCCATTGAAAAAATAGATCCTCCATATGCACCCACTGTTTTTTTGAGATTTTTATATTTGAATACGGATTCTCGACTGATTCAAAACCGAATGATTGATAAAAATCTTTTATTTCAAGCTTATTCTCCGGGAGGCCAATCAGGATGCGATGTTTATTATTCTTTTGATGCTCCCAATCAAAAAACTGATATTCTGATAAAATTTTCAATAGCTGTGCTGTATGTAAGTTCATTATATGTCCTGCCTCATGTCATTCAATTCGCCTGTATCCTTAGTAATGCCCTCATAAGCCTACTGTTATCATCTATCCTAGCAAAACAAAAAAGACATCGTCAAAACAATGTCTTTTTGTTTGCCATTACATATTTGTTACTGTTTTCACTCGGTCACGAATGACGGTTACGCCAGTAGGACGTTTTACCAAGACCTCTTTTCCTCACTGAGCATTTACCTTTTTTCTACTATTCAATAAAACTGGGAGTGAAAATAAAGAGTGAGAGACATTTAGCACCTGTACGAACAAGCAAATGAAAATTATATTTTTAAAATTTAAAAAGTAAACATTGTATTCTTTTAGATGGTATAATATCCGATAAAACTTTATTCATCTTTTATTATTGGAGGAAAATAAAATTGAGAGGCAATTCTAACAAAGACAATTTTGGACAACAACAAAAATTGTCTAGAGGCCTTAAAAACAGGCATATACAATTAATGGCGATTGGGGGTGCAATCGGGACAGGTTTATTCTTAGGCTCAGGAAAATCCATCCATTTTGCGGGCCCATCTATTTTATTTGCTTACATGATCACCGGTGTATTTTGCTTTTTCATTATGCGTTCGCTCGGAGAACTGCTCTTATCAAATACGGGATATCACTCTTTCGTTGATTTTGTAAGGGACTATCTAGGAGACATGGCAGCATTTATTACTGGCTGGACCTACTGGTTCTGCTGGATTTCTCTCGCGATGGCTGATTTAACGGCGGTCGGGATTTATACGCAATATTGGCTGCCTGCGGTGCCTCAATGGCTGCCGGGTCTTCTTGCGCTTATCATCTTGCTGATCATGAACCTTGCAACCGTTAAACTTTTCGGAGAATTAGAATTCTGGTTTGCATTGATCAAAGTTATCGCCATTTTGGCTCTTATCGCAACTGGTATTTTCTTGATAGCGAAAGGTTTTTCCGTTGATTCCGGCACAGCCAGCCTCACGAACCTTTGGAGCCACGGCGGCATGTTTCCAAATGGATGGCATGGATTTATCCTTTCATTCCAAATGGTCGTCTTCGCTTTTGTAGGAATTGAACTTGTTGGCCTGACGGCAGGCGAAACCGAAAATCCTCAAAAAGTGATCCCTAAAGCTATCAATCAAATCCCTGTCCGGATTTTACTTTTTTATGTCGGCGCACTTTTTGTCATTATGTGTATCTATCCTTGGAATGTTTTGAATCCAAATGAAAGCCCATTTGTTCAAGTTTTTTCTGTTGTAGGCATCGTTGCCGCTGCCAGTATGATCAATTTTGTTGTATTAACATCAGCGGCATCAGCGGCCAACAGCGCTTTATTCAGCACAAGCCGAATGGTCTATTCACTCGCCAAGGATCATCACGCCCCTGGATTATTGAAGAAACTGACTTCATCTAAAGTTCCAAGCAATGCGCTGTTCTTTTCAACCATCGCCATTCTGATTGGCGTTAGCCTGAATTATATAATACCCGAGCAAGTCTTTACATTGATTACAAGTGTTTCTACCATATGTTTCATTTTCATTTGGGGCATTACGGTGATTTGCCATTTGAAATATCGAAAATCAAGGCATGATGAAGCGAAAGTAAACAAATTTAAAATGCCCTTTTACCCATTATCCAACTATTTAACACTCGCATTTCTCGCGTTCATTCTTATCGTATTGGCACTGGCGAATGATACACGTGTTGCTTTATTTGTCACTCCGGCCTGGTTTGTTTTATTGATTATCATGTATAAGGTACAGACCACCAGGGGACATAAGATAAAATAACAAAAAGACAAGGGATACACACTCCCTTGTTTTTTTGTATTAAAAATGATACTGCCGGACTAAAAGAGGATTTGAAAGGCAAAACAACTGCTTGACTGATCTCCAATTCATGTAAGCGGAATTTCAATTCATACCAGTTTTGATGCCGAAACCCACTAATATAATACCGGTTACTTTTTGAAACGCTTTCTGGAACTTCGAGTTTTTCATCCATTTTTTTGCGAAATCAATCATATAAACGAGAAAGAGGAACCACAAAACCGCTAATAAGGTTAGGATTGAAGCTAAAATGATGAGCTGCTGGTTTATATTTCCCTTTAGATTGATAAATTGGGGCATGATTGTAACATAAACCAAAACAGTTTTAGGATTGAGAATATTACTAAGTGATCCTTGCATAAAGGAAGTTTTATAATAACGTTTCGGAGAATTTTCCTTGCTTGCTTGAGATTGCGTTTCATCAAAAGAAAACATGCTTTTGGCAAAAAAACTTTTGATTCCTAAATAAATTAAGTATGCTGCTCCCAAATATTTGATTGTTGTGAAAAGAATCACCGACTTTGCAATAACCACTGATAAACCTAAAATGGCGATAACCGTCCAAAAGGAAAGTCCTGTTGCCAATCCAAGGATGTTATAACGGCCAGCCTTTGCGCCATATCTAAGGGTATTTTTCATCACAAGCATCGTATCTGCTCCCGGTATGATAACCATCATGGCAGCAATCGGTATGTATGTGAGTATGCTGTGCATTTCTTCTCCCCCTTTAAAAAATCTCCGCAATATATAGTGACTACAATAGTAACTACTCATAAAATTGTATCAATGCGTTTGGAATAAATCAATATGGTTTGTTAAAATAGCGATTACAAGGGCAGCGACTGCTCTTTATATTGGAGGATCTATGAAGGAAAATATGTTAGACATTTTAAAAAACCTTAATTTTACCGAATATGAATCAAAAGCATATCTTGCTTTATTGCAAGAATCGCCTTTAACAGGCTATGCCGTCGCCAAAAATTCCGGAGTGCCCCGTTCTAAAATTTATGAAGTCTTGGAAAGTCTTGTCTTAAGAGGAGATGTTTTTGTAAGTCATGGAAATACACCTCAGTATGTGCCTGTTCCCGCTAAAGAACTGATTAAAAACCGCCGGCTCAAAGCGGAAGAGCATTTTGATCAGGCTGAGAAATACTTTGAAAAATTCGAGCAGACCGCAAATGACCGGGAAAATATCTGGAATATCACCGGACGCAATGAAATTCTTGAAAAAGTGAAGGCTTGTATCTTATCCGCCAAAAAAAGAATTCTCTTGGAAATATGGGAAGAGGATTTTGAAGAAATAGAATCAGAGCTAAGACAAGCGGCAAATCAAGGTGTCATTGTCACCATTATTGCGTACGGAGACATCACATCTGATTTTGCTGCTGTTTACCTTCATGATATGAGCAGTGAAATTACAGAAGAGTATGACGGGCGGTGGCTTGTCTATAGCGGAGATGATTCAGAAGTTGTAGCAGGTATCGTCTCTCTTGGCAACGACAGCCGTGCTGCATGGACAATGCATGTAGGTTTAGTCATGCCTATAACTGAAGTGATCATTCATGATCTGTACCTCATGGAAATTCTGAAAAAGCATAGAGGACTTTTAGAAGAAAGCTTCGGGAAAAATCTCATCCAGCTGCGCCGCAAATTTTCAATCCACTCCGATTTCAAAAAACATTATTTGGAATAGAACAATAGTACAAAAAACATGGCTTGTATCAACAAGCCATGTTTTTTGTATGCATTTCTTTCTACAAAGTTTTTAGGATCCTCCCTCTCTGATCATTTCTTTTAAAAAATGCTATTCTGCGCAAACTATTTTTCAGCCTTCCGCGTCTATCCTAGGTAACAGCCTATGATATACGTATATACAAAAAGGAGCCCTTTATTGCAATGAAGAAAAAACAAACAATAAAAGCGTTGCTTGTCACGTGCATTACTGATCATAAACAAGATTTCTACCGGTTGGCTTTCAGTTATGTAAAAAATCAAGACGACGCATTAGATATTATTCAAGAATCTATAAAAAAAGCGCTGAGCTCAGTTGAAACGGTCAGAAACCCTGAAACGATAAAAAGCTGGTTTTATAAAATTTTAGTACGTACAGCTATTGATTTTTTGCGCAAACAAAAAAAGGTAAAAGTGATGGATGACGATACGTTAGAGTTTTTAAGCAACGGAAAAGAAGACCATTACAAGGACACTGATCTCCATGAAGCGCTTGACGAGTTGCCATACCGCTATAAAACCATTATTATATTGCGTTTTTTTGAAGATCTCAAATTAGATGAAATTGCAGAAATAACAGGGGAAAACATTAATACCGTCAAAACGCGCCTATACAGAGCATTGAAGCTGATGCGCATTCAGTTGACGAAGGAGGATCTTTCTTAATGGATAAAAGATTGCAGCAATTAAGAGAAGAATATAAAAGTGTTCAGATTCCTAAAGAACTTGATATCATTGTTGAAAATGCCCTTCAGCAAGAACCAAAAAAGAAAAAAATTGTCACGTGGCCGACATCAGCAGCTGTTGCGGCAGCTATTTTATTCACTGCACTTGTCAACATCAACCCTGACGCAGCGCAAGCAATGTCGAAAATCCCTGTCATCGGTAAGATTGTCAAAGCCATCACTTTTATTGAGATTAAAGAAGAGAAAGATCAATCGAGCATCGATGTTAAAACACCTGCTCTATCCGGACTTTCTAATAAAGAGCTTGAAAACAGCATTAACCAGAAATACTTGAAAGAAAGCAAGCAGCTGTACAAGGAATTTATACAGGCCACATCCAAAAACAAAAAAGGACATCTCAGCATCTATAGTGATTACGAGACAGTAACAGACACGCCAGATCTACTCTCTATCCGGCGCGATATTGAAAAAACACAAGCATCTTCTTACACCCAAAGCCGTTATATCACAATTGACAAAAAAAATGATATCTTACTGACATTAAAAAGCTTATTCAAAGATGAGCGTTATATCAAAGCCATCAGCCAAAACATCAAAGAACAAATGAAACAGCAAATGAAGGAAGATCCAAATAAAATATATTGGCTCACTGATGAAGATGCAGAACCATTCAAAACGATTCTTCCTGATCAAACGTTTTACATTACCGAAGATCATAAACTTGTGATCTCATTTGATGAATATGAAGTCGCCCCCGGCTATATGGGCGTTACCGATTTTAAAATTCCAACCAGCGTCATATCAAGCTTGCTCGTAGGAGATCGTTATATTCGATAATATAAAAAAACATCCAACTGACATGATGGATGTTTTCTATCTTCTCTATTTGAGGTCGTAATCTAGCTATCAAAAACAACGAGAATATCTGCACACTATTGGAGGAATACCCATGTATCACAAGACACAGCATCATCGATACATCCCTGGACTCGATGGCCTTCGGGCTTTTGCCGTCCTCTCAGTTATCGCGTATCACCTAAACTTCAATTGGGCTAACGGGGGCTTCATTGGAGTCGATACCTTTTTTGTTTTATCCGGCTATTTAATTACATCCATTCTATTGCCGGTACATGGAAATGCTATCAGCCTTGATTTTCGTGACTTTTGGGTTCGCCGAATTCGGCGGCTCCTGCCAGCGGCTTACCTTATGATCTTTTCTGCTGTTATTTGGGTTGTATTGTTTGATAGGGAACTATTGCATACTGTACGCGGAGATGCCATTTCTTCTCTTTTTTATATAAGTAATTGGTGGTTTATTTTTCACAAACTATCATATTTTGATAGTTTCGGTTCCCCATCACCTCTAAAAAACCTTTGGTCGCTGGCGATTGAAGAACAATTTTATATGATATGGCCGATGTTCCTTGTTGTTGGAATGTACATATTTAAAAGCCGCGCCAGATTGGCGGCCGCGGTGTCATTGCTGGCGCTTTGTTCAGCCGTGATGATGAGCTTTTTGTATGATCCCGGCGCAGATCCGAGCCGCGTGTATTACGGTACAGATACTCGTTCGTTTGAACTTCTCATCGGATGTTCCTTAGCATTGGTATGGCCGATGAAAAGGCTGTCGTCCAACAGGCTGCCAAACAAACTGAAGTACACTTTGCGCGCTACTGAACTTACGGCATTTTGTATATTAGTGTTGTGTGTCTATTTCACAGATGAATACGAGCCTTTTCTTTACAGAGGCGGCATGCTTTTGATTAGCATGGTCGCCGCAATTTGGCACTATCCTGTTATTGTGTTGAGCACGCCAGTCCAAGAAATCGGGAACCCTGTTTTTTGGCATATCGTGCTAAAGGTCATTGCTACATTTATACTCGCAGAGTTTTCCTATCAGTTTATTGAGAAGCCGATAAGGACTCAGGGATTTAGATCCTTTTTCCGCCGTGTTTTTATACATAGAATCAGGGAATGGAAAACGACATCTGTCATCAGTAAAATGTCAATTGGTTTCGTCATTCTCGCTCTGCTTATTTTTGCGGGAGGACTGTCTGGACTAGCCGGAGAGCAAAAGCACCCCACCAAGTGGACGTATAGCTCACAAGAAACAAACGCTCATACCAGCCAGACTTCTGAGGATAGTAAGAAAGCAGCAGCTGATAAAGACAAGGAAGACGATGCCGATCAAAAGACAACAGACTCCAATCAACACCAAAAGGAGAACAAAGATAATAGACAAGAAGCTAATAAAAATAAAGACACGCAATCTCAGCAGCAGGCGAAAGAACCCAAAGACTCTGATAAAGAAGTGTTAGCTATAGGAGATTCCGTCATGCTTGATATTGCCTCACACCTCCGTGAGTCACTTTCACATGTTACGATTAATGGAAAAGTGGGGAGGCAAATGTCTCAAGCTTTGCAGCTCACAAGGGAATACAAGTCTTTTAATCAGCCGAATAGAGCTGTCATCATTGAGCTGGGAACCAATGGCTACTTTACAAACAGCCAGATTGAACAATTGATTCAATCTTTCTCAAAAGCTCATATCTATCTTGTCAATACTAGAGTTCCCCGCCAATGGGAAAGCAAAGTAAATGAATCTTTGAAACAACAGGCCCACGCACATCAAAATGTTACGTTAGTTGACTGGCATACAGTGGCTCTTCAGCATCCAGAATACTTTACACCTGATGGCGTACACTTGGTTCCACAAGGCGCTAAAGCTTTGACTGGTCTTATTGTTCAGGCGATGGAATCGTTTTGGTAAAAAAAAGAAGCCCTATTTAAAAACATTGCTGATCTTTCTCTCATCATCTCCATTTTTTCAAACCAATTCTTATGTTTACATGTCGTTTACGTGAGGGTAAGCCAAAATAGAATGGAGGGATGATAGTGGCAGCTAATGAAGAACATGACATCAAAAAAGAACTGAAACGATACGAACTTTTTTTCAAAAAACGATATAAGATTCTTTATACAGTGAACGATTTTACCATTGGTGCTTTGTTTCTCGTCGGGAGCTTTTTCTTTTTTTATGACCAGTTCAAGTCAGCAGGGATATGGCTGTTTGCGATTGGAAGCTTGCTGCTGTTAATCAGGCCGACGATTCGGCTGATTCATGACTTTCATTACCGAAAACATGTGGAACGCCAATTTAAACATCGATCTTCAACAGATGGTTCATCTTAAGGCATACGCGAGAGCAAAATGCCATAAAACTAATGCGCAAACCAAAAACAAGACTTTCAGACTATTTATTTTTAAAAATAAGACAAAAGAACTAAACTTTTGCCCCTGTTTGACGATATGAACAATAAGGCCGGCGCGATACTCCCTATAACATCCTTTTCAGTAGATTTCATTATCGTGCCGGTTTTCTCACATGCAAAATTATCCCGCCAATCTGATGGCGGGATTTGATTTTTATTACATTCCTGTCCAAACGTCTTTACCATATCGTTTTTGGTCTTGCAGATTTTGCAGCCATTCAGCTGATTCTTCCCGGCTCGCTCCTTTTTCAGCTTCATACGCCAGTCGCAAAGTATTCTCTACATCGGGAGCCATTCGCGATCCATCACCGCATACGTATATGTGTGCCCCTTTTTCAATGAGTGATATCAATTTCTGCGTATCTTGTTTGAGCAAGTGCTGGACATAATCTTTTGGTTCGTTTTCGACGCGTGAGTAGCATCGGCGGATTGTCACCAAACCATCCTGTTCCGCTTGATCCAGCTCTTCTCTGTAAAGATCGTCATGATCGGGGTGCCGGCAGCCGAAGTATAAAAGAGCTTCACCAAGCGCGCTTCCTTCCTTCTTCAAAACAGATCTTGCCTGAATAAAGCCCCTGAATGGCGCAATTCCTGTACCCGGCCCGACCATAATCATAGGCGTTTCAGGATCATCCGGCATCTGGAATCCGGATTGCGGTGTTCGGATGAAACAGGCTGCTTCATCACCTGTATTCAGCTCTGCTAAATAATTAGAAGCAACGCCCCGGTATTCACCACGCCCGCTCCAAGCTGAGGCTTTAACAACGCCTACTGTCATGCTCACGATATTGGCCTGGACCTTCGGTGAGCTTGAAATGGAATAATATCTCGGTTTTAGTGATGGCAAAAGTTCTAAAAACCGCTCAAACGGCATTTCGCAAGCAGGGTAATCCTCTAAAAGATCAAGCATGGTGAGACGTTTTGCCAGTACCTGCTCTTTGTAAATGCCACCATCTGAAACGAGCTGTTCCAGTTCTTTTTTGTGCGGCGGACAGACTGTATAAGAAGCCAGCTCCCGCAGCTGAAGCCTTGAAGCCGGGTCCTGCAGCTCCACATAGGACGCCAATACATCCGCCACTTTAATCGGCCGATCCATCGGAAGGTGAGCCATATGAGGGCTTCCGCTCATTTTTATGACATGATTGGATTGCAAACCGAATCGGCTCAGGACCCGCTGAACAAGTTCCCGGCTGTTTTGCGGCAGAATTCCGATATGATCGCCTTCTTGATATATTTTGGCGTCAGGAATTTGCAATTCAATATGGCGGGTAGAACGCGGACTATCTGCTGTCTGGAGCTCCCGATTCTCTAACACAATCCCTTCAAACGCGCCATATGCTTTAGCAAGCGGCGTTTCTGTCGCTTCACTGAGAAAAGTAATGGATAATGAAGGCCTGTCTTCTTTCTGAGATATTCCGTTTATATCAAATGCGTCCATCGTTTCCTTCCAGAAACGGTTTTCCCACGACTCGCGATGGCTTTCAAAATCATCGGCGGCATCGCCTTCCCCGATGGTTGTTAAACGTGATGCGCCTTTTGCTTGCATCATGTCATCTATGAGTCGGGGAATTCGCTGATACGTGCTGGCCCAGCTCCGGTTTCCGCAGCCGAATACCGCATAGGAAACACCTTTCAATCGGCCCTCCTCAAGCTCCTCCAGCCACTCCACAAAGCCGGCAGCATTATCAGGCGGCGCCCCATTATAAGAAGCCGTAACAATGACCACGGCACCTTGGTCAGGAAGCTTGTCAATATAATCGTCAAGCGGAGCGATTTCAGCTGTAAAGCCCAGCTGGCGGCCGTAAGCAGACAGTTCACCGGCTATTCCTTCCGCTGTTCCAAGATTAGAACCGTAAAGAACAAGTAAAGGTGTGCCGTGTTTAGGTTTTGTTTCTTTTGGCTTCGTTTCTGTTTTGATGTCAGCCTGTTCTTTTCTTTGTACGTTGATTGCTGCTGTTTTCCGCGGTTTCACAGTAATTTTAAATTCATCCGGCTTGATCGTTAATGCCTCTTTGATTTTCAGTTCGTATCCAGTATGGTTCATCAAATCAAAATGCTTTAATACAAGACCTAGAACCATCGTCGCTTCCTGGAGAGCAAACTGCATGCCGATACAAGCGCGCTGTCCGTTTCCAAACGGCTTATACGCATGGTGAGGAATGCGCGAAGGGTCTTCAAACCGTTCCGGACGAAAATTTTCTGCATCTTCGCCCCAAGCGTTTTGATCCCTGTGCAGTTTCGGAATCAAAACGGTGACAGGCTGCCCTTTGCTGATTGGGTATTCTCCGCCTAAAACAGTATCTTCCTTAGCGTAGAGAGAAAAGGCTGGAGCTGTTGGGAACAGTCTTAGCGTTTCATTTAAAACCATCCGAATGTATTTCAGCTGCTGGATTTGTCTATATTCCGGCGTGTCATCCGTTAACACGCGATCTGCTTCCTCTTGCGCTTTTTTCAGTTTTTCCGGATGTGTAAGCAGACAGTAAATCGCAAAGGAAAGCAAACCGCTTGTTGTTTCATGCCCTGCAATCAAAAATGTGATGATTTGGTATCGAATGTTTTCATCATCCAGCGTTTCACCTGTTACAGGATCTTTTGCATAAAGCATGAGTGATAGAAGATCTTTAATGTTTTCATCCGGGTTCGCTTTTCGCTCCGCTATCATTCTATCTACAAGGGAGTTCATAACTTCTATATCCTTTTGGAACTGCAGCTTTGTTTTCACCATCACCTTATCTTGCAGACCCAGTCTTTTCGATTGATTCATCGCCTCTTTTAAGGCACGGAGCATACTGGTGATAAACGGATGCTGTGAATCACGGTAAAAGCTGTTGAAACGGTAGTTAAACCCGCATAACCCAATCGTATCAAGCGTCAGACGGGTCATGTCGTCCGCTACATCAATTTCTTCATTAGGATTAAGCCGGCTCCATTTTTGAATCAGCTGGGTTGCGATATCCAGCATCATAGAATGATAGCTTTTCATCGCTTTTTGACTGAAACTCGGCAGCAGAATGCGATGGGCTTTTTGCCAATTCGGCTCATGCGTCCAGCTTGTAAATAAGCCGTCTCCGCCAAACTCGCGCACCTTTAGCAAGCCTTTGCCAAGATTTTTATCAAAACGGTTTTCATCACACACTTCAGCCACAAGACTGTGACCGGATACAAAAACACTGGATACCCCCGGAAAATCGAAACGGAAAATCGGCCCCAATTCATCTGCTATCTTCCATAATGACTGAGAAAGCTGCTCTTTTTCCAGATGCGGAAGGTTTTTTAAAGGTCCGTATGTTTTGGGCTGAGGTATTGCGCTTGCCTGTTTCATCAACATCTTCCTTTCCTATTATTTTTGTGAAGTAAATGAATGAAGCTTAATGGCGTCCCAGCAGCATTGTTCCAATTCAGTCCTTAAATCCAAGTCCATCTCTATATCACCCGTTTGGACGAGCTGATATATCTTGAGAAACGCCCCTAACACAATCGCAATTAACACGTTTGAGGGCAGGCTGCGAATTACACCTTCCGCTTTTCCCTTATTAAAATAGTCATCAAGCATTTGAGTCAGATTTTCTATCATTTTTCTGCTTGTGGCATTTAAGTAATGAGCGTCTTTCTTCGTTTCAAGAAAGAAAAGCGCATAGTCGCTCTCTTTTGTAAATTGAATGAGACAGCAAAATACATGGTGAAAGCCTTCTCTGACAGTCAATTCCGAAAAGTCTTGTTTCAGCTTTTCCATAAAGCGCTGAATGCTTTCTTGAAACAATACGTTGACGAGTGTTTCTTTGCTGTCAAAATAGCGGTAGATTGTTCCTGTCCCCACATGGGCTCGTTCAGCTATCATTGGGATAGTGGTAGCGTCAAATCCCCTCTCTGTAAATAGTGAAACCGACGCTTTCATAATCATGTCGTATTTACTGCTGGATGCGGATAACATGGAATGTTAGTACCTCCGATTCGTTGCGGAATGAATATTCATTCCTTTTGTTCATAATGAATACCTGACCTGTCTAATATCACCTCTTTACCCTTTCTTATGATATCAGTTTATATGAAAAAAACTTTTTTTAATATAAAGTATATGCAAAAAATAAAAAATTAAGAAAATATACCCAAACCCCAAAATAAAGGCTCTGGATATATTTCCCGAGAAATGATTTTATTTAACAGCCACAATGCAAAGACAGGAATCACGCCTGATGATAGAAAGATCCCTGAAATGCTGATCTTCCAGCAGCTGAATATACATGTTCTCTTTCTCACCGGTATTTGTATCAATATTGATGTAAAATTGGCCGTCAATTTGAAGCACACGGTAAATTTCCCTTAATGCAAGCCTAATATCAGTACAGCTCTGAACCGTATGTAAGGAAAACACTTTATTAAAGGTACGGTCATCAAAGGGAATGTTCTCGGGATAGCCATGAAAAATCTCCCCTTTCCCCATGTTCTTTCGATTTACGCGTGATATTTGCCTTACCTTTCGCTTTGAAGGATCAATGCTTTTTAAGCTTCCCTTTTCTAGTTTCTCGGTTATGTTCTTAAAAACAGTGGCATTTCCGATTCCAATTTCTAAAATTCTGTCATTTTCTTGTATGTCTATAGAGTCAATCATCATATGCTCAATTGTTTTGGTTTGCTTATATTTCCGAGAAAATAATTTAAAAAGATTCAATTGTTTATAGAGTCTATTTTCTAGCATTTTAAACACCTGCTTTTGGTTTCCTATGTTTATTTATTATATTCGAAAAATAAACATCATCTTCATTTCCAAATGGGAATGAAGATATCAACTAGACGGCAATGTGTTTAAAAATGTTTCAATAGAACTGAACTTTTTCGTTTTTTCCAGCAAAAAAGCAGAAAACAAAATGTTTTCTGCCCTCTTTCTAGTGCCAATGATAAGGGAATACATACAACCTTTGCTGCTGCATGGCCATCAGCCTCTGCTGACGGAATGGATTTCCATAACCATGTTTGAAGGAATGCGGCATGGACGCATAACCATGGCCAATCGACGGCAGCCTTTTCTGATAATCGTTCATCATGCCATCACCTGCCTTACCGTAACGTTGATTTATCATATGCAGGCAGACATTTTCTTGACAGCTGTTTCGCTAAACTTGGTCCTTCTCCATCGTATAATGCATTAATAATTCCATTCTAAGCATATGTCATCTCCCCCTTCAGTTTTTTCATTGCTTTTTAGCGCCAGTTTGTTAAATAAAGATGCTTTAACTGAGACTCTTTCATTTCATCATAAATCTGCTCAATCTGCTGTTCTCGTTCGAATTCTTCCGGGTTTTTAAACCGTTTGTTAATCGTTAACGTTAAAAAGAATAGGTTAATCGTCATATCGCTCACCCCCTTTCAAAGTCCGCTTCAAGCGAAATAACCCGCGGCATCATTTCTTCTGCCGCGGGCAAATAAAAACCGCAGACAAAAGAAGACACCTAACCAATGCCTCTACTGCCTGCGGGGAGTTGCGTATGTCCGTCTATTCCGAATTTAATACGTGCGATAAGCATCGGTTAAGGAAGGACACGAACTCTTCCACAGGCTGAATGAACCATGAATTTTTTCTTGTGTATCACGTACAGGTTGACGTCGTTGTCTCATTGTCATTTTGTTCAGCCTCCTTTGCTTTTTTCTTCCTTTGTAAGTATATCCACCAAATTCCATTTTGTAAACATCTTTTTCTAAAAATGGACTGAATTTGTACGTTTCATCGAGTGGACTTGCCCTTTATTCATGATACCTGCTTCATTTCTTTTCTGGAGCGGTCTTTCTTATGATATCCAATAAAATAAATGAGGCCGACAAACACCGCTCCACCGATGACATTGCCGATAAAAGCCGGAATGATGTTTCCGATAAACTGCCCCCACGTGAACGAGCCTGCAAAGATGGCTGCGGGAATCACAAACATATTGGCGACAACGTGCTGAAATCCGATTGCCACAAAAGCCATAATCGGGAACCAAATGCCAAGGATTTTCCCTGCTCCGTCTTGGGCTCCGAAAGAAAGCCACACCGCAAGACATACAAGCCAGTTACAGCCGATGCCGGAAATGAGAACCTTGCCGAAGCTCATATCAAGCTTTCCTTGCGCAACGGCGATCGTTTTTTCTAAATAAGGGCCTGTTTCAGTCAACCCAACCAAATGCCCGAAAAAGTAGGCAACAAACAATGCGCCGATTAGGTTCATAATCGTGACGATTCCCCAGTTAACCGCCAATTCTTTTACTGATATTTTTCTCGAAAATAAGGCCATCGCAACGGACATCATATTTCCTGTGATCAACTCAGCGCCAGCGAGCACCACAAGGATCAGACCGACAGGAAATACGGCAGCCCCGATAAGGCTGGAAAGGCTTCCCCATTCTTTCGGCAGGTCGCCGATTACCCTGATATCAAGCAAGTACCCGAGCGCGATAAATGCACCGCCTAAAAACCCCAATACAAGCAGAGACGGTAGCGGAAGCTTTACTTTTTTCATCCCTGCTTCAATTGCTGCATCCGCTATTTCATCCGGTTTTCGAAAAGCCATACTAAAACCCTCCATTATTTCTTCTTTTCTCACAGTTATGGCAGAAAGGCAATAAAAAAAGGCAGCACTCAAATAACCTGTGTCAACCAGGCGTTTGAATGCTGCCTAACTTGTATGCATACCCATACAACAATATCAAGCAGAATTTAAGATATTGAAAGAGAATATATACAGTTCGTGCATACATTCCATTGCTTTAAGGCTTCTATAACTGTAGCCACATCATATCAAATGTGACAAATTTGTGTCAATGACAAATGTGCTAGCTTTGCAGGGCTTCTTTTTGATCATCTATTTTTTGGTCAAAGACAAACACAGATACAGCGATATTTTCCTCAATTTTTATATCAGAAAACAAATGGACTAGCTTAGCCCCAATCAGCTCTTCCATTCCTTCCGGCGTTTGTTTGGAATAAAGGTCTTGAATCAGGCTTGTCCGGGCCGCATGTACCATTTCTCTTCCTTCAGGTGTGCGGGCGATAAACTGTTCGCTTGCACTCAGATTTCCGTACAGTGTTGAGACTGCCATGTTTTCTACAAATACAGTATGAATCCGTTCAGGCCCTTTGCCGAACAATTCTTTACGAAGTTTTCGAATGATATCATTGAACTCATGAATTTTTTTAGACATGCTGATTACCCCTTCCGATATTGCCTCGTAAGGCTTTTCCCGGTTCCCCTCAGGACATTTCACTTGGTTAAAATTTTCCTGTTATATTGTATTATAATAAATATCACTTTATAATAAAAGCAGTGTTGATGGATTTGTAATAGGATTTTGTTATAAGTCTATCGTTTTATAAAAATCAAGGATTGGTCTGTTAGTAAAGACTTGCTAGTGAACTATTCCGCCATGTGTGTTTACACCTTCTTAGCATTAAGGACAGGTGTATCTATACATGGCTTTTTTTGACTTCTTGAAAGAAAGATGGAGGGGAATATGAATATGATGGACGTTACGTCGATCAGTGTCCGTGTAGACGGAACAGAAATTCAAGCACGAGCAGGGGCCACAATTTTAGATATTTTAAATGAAAACGGGATTGAGTACCCACAGATTTGCCACGTTCCAGAGGTTGACCCGCTTCAAACTTGTGATACTTGCATTGTAGAAGCAAACGGCAAGCTGGTTCGTTCATGTTCTACTGTCGCGGAAAATGGAATGTCAATTGACCTTTCGGGAAATCGGGTGAAAGAAGCGCAAACCGAAGCGATGGACCGCCTTCTTGAAAATCATTTGCTGTATTGTACGGTTTGCGATAACAACAATGGGAACTGTACGCTGCATAACACAGCGGAAATGATGGGGATCGAGCATCAAAAATACCCATACACGCCAAAAGAAGATCCGTCTTGCGCGGTTGATATGTCTCATCCGTTTTACCGCTATGATCCAAACCAATGTATCGCCTGCGGCCAGTGCGTTGAGGTATGTCAAAACCTTCAGGTAAATGAAACCCTCTCAATCGACTGGGAATGCGAACGTCCTCGCGTGATTTGGGATGAGGGAGTTTCGATCAATGAATCTTCTTGTGTCAGCTGTGGCCAGTGTGTCACCGTATGCCCATGTAATGCGCTGATGGAAAAATCAATGCTCGGGCAGGCTGGCTTTATGACAGGCATCAAAGAGGATGTCATGGAACCGATGATTGATCTCGTAAAAAACGTTGAACCCGATTACGGCAGCATTTTTGCCATTTCTGAAGTCGAAGCGGCTATGCGTGACACGAGAACGAAAAAAACAAAAACTGTGTGTACGTTCTGCGGTGTCGGATGTTCTTTTGAAGTATGGACAAAAGGACGGGATATTTTAAAGATCCAGCCTGTTTCCGATGCTCCGGTTAACGCGATTTCTACATGTGTCAAAGGAAAATTCGGCTGGGACTTCGTCAATTCTGAAGAGCGGATCACAAAGCCTTTAATCCGTAAAAACGGGGCTTTTGTTGAATCTTCTTGGGAAGAAGCCCTCGATCTTGTCGCAAGCAGATTAGGATCAATTAAGGAGCAGTACGGCAAAGGTTCTGTCGGATTTATTTCCTCTTCTAAAATTACAAATGAAGAAAACTATGTCATTCAAAAATTAGCGCGTCAGGTATTTGAAACAAACAACGTCGATAACTGCTCACGCTACTGCCAGTCTCCTGCTACAGATGGATTGTTCCGCACTGTCGGGATGGGCGGGGATGCCGGCACGATTAAAGATATTGCCAAAGCCGGTCTTGTCATCATTGTCGGCGCCAATCCGGCGGAAGGGCATCCGGTGCTTGCAACACGTGTCAAACGGGCGCATAAGCTCCACGGTCAAAAACTGATCGTTGCCGACCTGCGTAAAAATGAGATGGCGGAGCGGTCTGACCTGTTCATCAGCCCTAAACAAGGTACAGACCAAGTTTGGCTGATGGCTGTAACAAAATATATGATCGATCAAGGATGGCACGATCAGGCGTTTATTAATGATAACGTGAATTACTTTGAAGATTATAAAGAAACACTTCAAACCTATACGCTTGATTACGCGGAACGCATCACAGGCCTTTCAAAAGAAAACATCATTCGAATTGCCGAACTGATTCGTGACGCTGACGGCACTTGTGTCCTTTGGGGAATGGGTGTCACACAAAATACAGGCGGTTCTGGTACGTCAGCAGCGATCTCAAATCTGCTTCTCGCTACGGGCAACTACCGCCGTCCGGGTGCCGGCGCTTATCCTCTGCGCGGACACAATAACGTTCAAGGTGCTTGTGATATGGGAACATTGCCTGGCTGGCTGCCGGGATACCAGCATATTACAGATGACAATGCCCGCGCTAAATTTGAAGAGGCTTATGGTGTCACGATTGACGGAAAGCCTGGTTTAGATAATATTCAAATGCTTCATTCCATTGAAGAAGGAAAAATGAAAGCTATGTATCTTGTTGGCGAGGATATGGCACTTGTCGATTCAAACGCGAACCACGTACATGATATTTTATCAAGCCTTGATTTCTTCGTGGTTCAGGACATCTTCCTGTCAAGAACTGCTCAATATGCCGATGTCGTCTTGCCGGCCACTCCTTCACTTGAGAAAGACGGCACATTTACCAATACAGAACGACGCGTTCAGCGTTTATATCAGGCGCTTCCGACGTTTGGTGACGCGAAACCGGACTGGTGGATTATTCAAGAGGTGGCAAACCGCTTAGGAGCCGGCTGGAATTACAGCCATCCTAGTGACATTTTCTCAGAAATGGCGAGCCTTTCCCCTCTGTTTGGCAAAGCAAGCTATGAGGTTCTTGAAGGCTGGAACAGTTTTCTATGGGGCAGCTTCTCAGGTGAAAGCACACCGCTTCTATATGAAGACGGATTTAATTTCCCTGACAAAAAAGCCCGCTTTGCCCTTTCTGATTGGACTGAACCTGCCGCTTTTCCGGAAGAATATGATCTTCACATTAATAACGGACGTATGCTTGAGCATTTCCACGAAGGAAACATGACAAATAAATCGAAAGGCATTCAAGCAAAAGTGCCGAATGTATTCGTTGAAATTTCGCCTGAGCTTGCCCAGGAGCGCGGTATTTGTGACGGTTCACTGGTTCGCCTCGTTTCTCCGTTCGGAGCAGTCAAATTAAACGCGCTGATTACAGACCGCGTACGGAAAAATGAACTTTATCTGCCAATGAACTCAACAGACAAGGAATCAGCGATTAACTTCCTGACAGGGCCTGCGGCTGATAAACGCACGAACACGCCTGCTTATAAACAGACGAAGGTACGCATGGAAGTGCTGGGAGGCTGCGAAAGTACACCGCTTCCTAAAACAAATCCGCGTAACAAGAAACGGAACCCGCAAAACGGCGTCGAGGCAGAAAGAAAATGGAATCGTCCGGGCTATGTTCATCTAACTGATTAAACGAAAGGGGGACAAAAAATGGCTACTCCGATTACAACGATCAAAAAAGAAACAAAAACACCGGAGCAAATCAAGCTTGAAAAAATTGAGGAGCTGAAAGGGCTGCTGGCGGAAAATGAGGATGCTGTCTCGAAAACGATGACGTTAATGAGTGAACTGAATGAACTTGGACTCTTTGATGCGGCGGCAAGTATGCTGAGGGCGAAGGAAGACATCGCCAAGATTGCACTAGGCCAAGTCTCGCGTGAGCCTGTCACCAACCTCATCAACACGATGATGGCTGCCGGAGGCGCATTGACAAAAGCCAATCCTGAGTTTACAGGAAAGCTTTTAGAAAGCGTAATGGCAGGAACCGAACAGGCGCAAAGCTTTTTAAAAGAAGACAAGAAAGTCGGGATTCTCGACCTTCTAAAAGCAATGAACGATCCTGATATCAACAGAGCCGTCGGCTTCGGCCTTCAATTTTTAAAAGGCATGGGAAAAGAACTGCAAGAGAAATAACAAGAAACAGCCATCGCTGAGTAGATGGCTGTTTTTTTATTCGTCGGCTTCTTCCAAACGCTTCTTGTAAATCAATGAACGATCTACGCAAAAGAAGGCGCCGGCTAAAAATACGCAATCCGCTAAAAGCATCATCGATTTTTGGACTAACGTTAAGCCTTGATCGGGGAGAACTGCGCCTATATATAAAAAAGTGCTGACTGCAAGCAACGTAAAAGCAAAATGCTTGTAATCTTCTTTTAAAGATTTCATTCTATTTTTATTCAAATGAATCACCTGCCAGATTCGTAGTATACGACTATTATAATATAATCTGGCGGCTTACAGAGAAAGTAATTGTATCCATTTGTTATATATTTTTAAGTGCTTGCTCAATATCTTCCAGCAAATCTTCTGCATCTTCAATTCCTACAGAAATTCTGATTAAACCATCCGTAATACCGAGTTCAAGCCGGCGTTCTCTCGGAATAGAAGCATGTGTCATTCTTGCCGGAACAGAAATTAAGCTTTCTACCGCGCCCAGGCTTTCAGCAATGGTAAACAATTTCAGATTTCCTAAAAATGCATCAACCCGCTCTTCACTGCCGATATCAAAGGAGATCATGCCGCCGAAGCCGGACCCTTGCGTTTTTGCAAGCTCATGTCCAGGATGATTTGAAGAACCGGGATAATATAACGTTTGAACAGCAGATTGATTCTCAAGGAAACTTGCGATTTTTCGCGCATTTTGATCGATCGCTTCCATTCTGAGGCCCAATGTTTTGATTCCTCTCATTAACAGCCAGGAATCTTGCGGGCCAAGCACACCGCCTGTGGAATTTTGCACAAAATGCAGCTCTTCTCCAAGATCTTTCGAAGCTGTCACAACTAAACCGCCGACGACGTCACTGTGTCCGCCAAGATATTTAGTCGCACTGTGAAGCACGATATCAGCCCCTAAAGTAAGCGGCTGCTGAAAATAAGGGGTGTTAAAGGTGTTGTCTACGATAAGAAGTACACCGGCTTTGTTTGCGATATCAGCCATGAGCGACAAGTCGGTGATTTTGAGCAGCGGGTTTGTCGGTGTCTCAATATAAATGGCTTTCGTGTTAGGACGAATCGCCTTTTTAACTTCTTCTCTGCTGCTTGTATCGACAAATGTTGATTCAACGCCAAGACGATTGAGCACCTTTGTCATCACGCGATATGTTCCGCCGTACACATCATCAGTCAAAACAACATGATCCCCGCTGTTAAATAGCATCATAGCCGCTGTAATGGCAGCCATTCCAGAACTGAATGCATAACCTGCTTCCCCGCCTTCCAGCTCTGTCACAAGCGCTTCTAAAGCGGCTCTTGTCGGATTGGCCGTTCTTGAATATTCATAGCCTGTATGCTGTCCTGCTTTCGGCTGCTTGTAGGTGCTTACTTGATAAATAGGCACGGAAACTGCGCCTGTTTTCTCATCACCTGTGATTCCGCCATGAATCATCAATGTTTTTTTCTTCATATCAGATGCCTCCTTCATATATTTGTTTGCTGATATATCGGTCACTGCTATCAGGAAATACGGTGACAATGTTTGTTCCTGCAGATGCTTTTTTCGCTTCCTCCAACGCTGCATAAAGTGCTGCGCCTGAAGAGCTTCCGATCAGCAGACCTTCTTTTTCTGCCGCTTCTTTCACAAGTCTAAATGCATTCTCATCTGTTACGGTGTATATCTCATCAAAATGGCTCTTATTCATATATTCGGGGATGAACTCCATGCCGATTCCTTCTGTTTTATGGGCGTGGGGCTCTCCTCCGTTTAAAATGGAGCCCTCCGGTTCGACAATCACTGTTTTAACTGCAGGATTTCTTTCCTTTAAGAAGGAAGAAGTTCCTGCGAATGTGCCCCCTGATCCTGCCCCTGCGATAAACGTATGAACCTTGCCGTCAAGCGCTTCCCATATTTCAGGCCCAAGTGTCTTATAGTAAGTCGATGGATTTACTTGGTTTTTAAATTGCAAAACGCAATAAGAATTTTCAATTTCCGTCTCCAGCTGTATGGCTTTTTGAATAGCTCCCTGCATTCCATCCTGACGCGGCGTATGAATGATTGATGCTCCAAGCGCTCGCATAATTTGCTGTTTCTCTGTGCTGAAATGTTCAGGGACACAGAACATCGCTTTTAACCCATATTTTCTGGCACTCAGCGCTAGGCCGATTCCTGTATTGCCTGCCGTAGCTTCTATAATCACTCCACCGGGATTCACCTTGCCTGACTCCAGCGCGTCACGGATCAGCATATCTCCCAGTCTGTCTTTAATGCTTCCGCCGGGATTCATCATTTCAAGCTTTGCATACACTGCGACTCCTTCAGGAACATCAAAGTTCTTCAGGCGAAGAAGCGGTGTGTTTCCAATCAGCTCGGTGATGTCCGTTATAACAGTCATATATGTCCTCCTCCTTGATAGAGGTTGTTTTTAGGGAAAACGGAGGAGAACGCTCCCCCGTTTTTAATGAATTCGTTTGATCACCTTTAACACAAGCTCTGTTGAATTGACAGCAGCCTGCTCTAAAAATTGGTCAAAAGACACATGTGATTCTTTTCCTGCGATATCAGATAACGCTCTGATGACGACAAACGGCGTTTTAAATTGATGGCATACTTGAGCCACTGCCGCAGCCTCCATTTCAACCGCGTACAGATCAGAAAATCTCGCACGCACCTCTTCAACCCGCTTCGGATCGTTCATGAAAGAATCGCCTGTTGCGATCGTTCCTTTCGCAACCTGAATGCCGTCGAGTTCAGAAATCGCTTCTTCTGTAATGCTGATCAGCTTTTCGTCTGACTCATAAGCAGCAGGAAGACCCGGCACCTGGCCGTATTCATAGTCAAAGGCCGTTACATCTACATCATGATGGCGAACGTCAGTTGAAATGACGACATCTCCTACATTCAGTGTATGATGAAATCCGCCCGCTGAGCCTGTGTTAATGACATAATCAGGCTTGTAACGATCAAGCAAAAGCGTTGTGCTGATGGCAGCATTTACTTTTCCAATTCCTGATTTTAAAAGAATCACTTCAGTTCCTTCATATTCACCTGTTGTAAATTCACAGTGTGCGATTGTTTCTGTTTTTGCATGTTCAAGTTTGCTTCTCAGGATCGTAACTTCCTCTTCCATTGCTCCGATAACTGCTAGTTTCATTTATTCACATTCCCTTCACTTTACCGTTTGATCGCCTCCATTATCCACACAAAATCGTTTTGCTGAGTGAATTGAACTGCAAAACCTTCAGCTGTAAACATCTCTTTCAACGCATCCAATGTGGGATAATGCTCCGTCTCTAAATCATTTGCCAGCTGATAGAAGCCTTGAGAACGGGCTTTATCAATAGCCTGTTGATACGCTTGCGCATCTTCAAAGACGGTATCGGCAAACACTATTTTATCATGCAAGTGAAGGTATTTGCCATATTGCTTTATGGCAGCCCGCTTTTCTTCGTCGGTCAAATGATGAAAAGCATATGAACTGACAATTGTGTCAGCCTGAAATGGAGGCTCGTGAAATGTCAAGAAGTCTCCGTCAACGATTTCCACCCTGCCTGAAAGCTTGTCAGAAGCCAATTTGCGCATTGCGGGAGAGGGTTCGATTCCAAATACAGATTTGCCCGCCTCCAAAAGCTTAGCTGTCAAATTCCCCGTCCCCGGGCCAAATTCTAACACATGTGTTCCAGACCTGCTGACGATCGCATGAAGAATATCAACATAGCCTCTGAACGCTTCTTTATACTGAACATCAAAACCTTGTACTGTTTGATCATAAGTTGCTGCCCAATCTTCAAAAAGAGGGATAAATTCACGTCCCATATTTGTCACACTCCATATTTTATAATTCCTATAAGTATACTATGAATTAATGATGGAACAGTTCCTATCATACCACATCTTCTGAAAAGGAGGTACTAAAACACTTTGTGTATTTTATGCCAACGATATTGCGCGTTTACGGCAAAAAAGCTTATACTTCATATGACTTGTGAAAGCTGGAGGGCCGAGAGATGAATTTTCAATTAGATTTGATAAAAGACAAAGTGGAATTTTTCGAAGCGGCTTCATTGCAGGAGCTTGAAAAGAAAATCAATACACAAATTGAAAACAATAAAGCCATCATGCTCCGGGTGAAGTCTGTTTCACACCAGACCGCTGTGGCAGACGGTAGAATATTGTACAGCGCGGTTGTTCATTTCGCAGCTGAAGCCTAAAACAAAAGCAGCCGGTTCTAGACCGGCTGCTTTGTTTATTTTAGTTTTTCTACTTTTGTCGGCTTCCAGCCTTTGTCATCAACCCATGTAATCGTGACTTGATATTTATCTCCGGTCGTCTTGTCTAAAATCTTGCCTTTGGCATCCTGAGGGCTGCCGTTATTCCCAAGCCAGAGCACCGTCATGTTATCTTTTGAAACACCGGTTGCATATGAAATGGCTTTCAGCATCTCAGCCCAGTCTTGTGAGCTTGAGTCATAAGTGGCGGCATGTTCGCCCGTCTGCTCAGTTCCGACTGCTTTCCAATCAGAATTTTCATACGTTTTTTCCACATCGCTTGATGAGCCGCCTTCTGTTACTTTTGCGTCTTTAAGCGGGTCATCTGAGCTTGAGTCTGAATCGGAATCAGAGTCATCACCTTTAGAAGAGTCATCTTTTTTCGAATCTGAGTCTGAATCAGAAGACTTCTCAGCATCCTTTTCGCTGTCAGATGTATCTTTCTTGTTGTCTTTTATATCTTCATCCGATTTCTTTTCCGTCTTTCCTGAAGCCGGAGATTCTTGTTTTTGCGCCGTTTCAGAATCCTTGCTGACATCTTTGCTAGAAGGACTGTTAATGAAGAGATTAGCTGCTACCACGACGATTAGTATGGATACGATTGCAATTAAAATGTTAAGCACTAAATTAGTTTTCCTGCGCTTATCACGGTTTTCATAACGAGATTGATTATTGCTCAATAATTCTGCACTCCTTTATCCCTCTTGGCTCAGCATATATTTTACCATGTGCTGAGAAGTTGTTCTATTTCTGATTGATTTCAATTTCGTGTACTTTTTTAACAATATCATAAAACACGGAATTTGTCAGAGCCTTATCTCCCGGCGTATCCATGTGTAAAACGACAAGAGCGTATTTCGGCTTATCAGCCGGAAAATATCCGGCAAACCATTTTTCATAGAGTGCTTTTTGCTCTTTTGAAAGCTTGCCTGTCTGGGCTGTGCCTGACTTCCCTGCTACAGTATACGGAAGATCTTGAAACCTTCTGCCCGTTCCGGAAGGAGATTCCACCACCCGCCGCAGCATTTTTTGAAGCTGCTGTGCCGTATATTTGTCTATCGTTTCTCCGCTGAGCTTCTGATCTTTAAACTTGGCGAGCGTTGTGCCGTTTTTATATTCAATTTGTTCAGCGATTTTCACCTGCCGCTTTTCTCCGCCACGGGCGATGGCCGCCATCATATTGGCTACCTCGAGCGGCGTTACCTTCACATTTTTCTGCCCGATCGCTGTTTGCGCAATGGCTTTTTTGACTGATTTGTCTTTTTCATCCCCCCAAACCACGCCGCTTTTTTCATTATACAACTGACGGAAATTTGATTCGTGATACAGTTTTCCTTCCCAGCCTGCCCGATCTGTGAGAGCCAGCTTTTCTGCCATATCTTCAATAACCGAGCTGTCTTTTTTCATTAATTGTTCTGCAAGACTCGTAAATGTGTAATTGCAGCTCTGGGCAAAACTTTCATCAAAAGACAAGGTTCCTTTGTCGTCGCCCGATTCCCCATACAGGTTTAAATTGCAATTAAAGGTTTGACTCGGCTTCACCGTATCATTTTCGATTGCAGCTGCGGCAATGACTGTTTTAAAAACAGAACCGGGATAGATTGGCGTCAGCATGTAATTTTGAAGCGTGTTTTGCCGGGACACATCCGCATTCGGTTTGCTTACAATTCCCAGAACACTGCTATTTTCGATGTCCAGCAGTACAGCTCCTCCTTTTTTCAGCCCCTGTTCATCCAATACCTCCTCCATCGCTTTTTGAATGCTTTGATCGATCGTTGTTTTGACCTGGAGCGGATAAAACGTATTGGCTTCAGCTGTATATTTGACGTCCATGCCAAACAAAGGATTTCCTCTTCCGTCCACATGATATAAAAGTTTTGTATCTTGTTCTGGAAGCAAAAACTCATCGAATGTCCGTTCTAAGCCGGTTGTTCCGATTTTCGTTGTAATCGGGAGGTTCTCCTGGTCCGGATATTTCTTCCGGAGAAGCGCCGGATCTTGATTTGTGTTTCCTATCGTATGTGAAGCAAGGCTTGGCTTGTCTTCATTCTCCATATATACGCCGTAAATGCCGGGATATTTCAAAGAATTGATTTTTGTAATGGATTGTTTCGAAAGTGTTTTGATTTTCCTTTGATGCAAAATGACCGGTTTTTTTGCTTTTGTGAGTGTCTTGTGCAATTCATCTTCAGCCATGCCGAGGATTGCCGCAACTTTTTTGATCGGCCAATCCTGCGTCAGCAGAAAAGGGAACAAAACAACTGCAGGCTCGCTTTTGCCGGTCAGCGCCTGCCCGTTTCGATCTAAAAAGGAACCTCTTCCGTCAGAAATGAGCACTTCCTCCGTCCGCTGTTTCACACTTTCCTGGATCAAATTGATTTTCCTTTTAGAAAATGATTCGGTGAAAAACAGCTGGATTTCCGCCAGCCGCAGCAACAGCAAAAAAAACACGATCAAAAAAGCGATGACTGACAGCTTCATTCGTTTCGATATCTTCATAAAAAAACACCTCACCCACATTGTGGACGAGGTGTTTATCCGCTAAACGGATATTATGAAATTTTCACAATTTTCACGAGCATTTCTCCGCCCGGTGTTTGAACTGTGACTTCATCATCGACTTTTTTGCCCAGCAGGCTTTTTGCGATCGGTGAGTCGTTTGAGATTTTCCCTTCAAACGGATCAGCTTCAGCGCTTCCAACGATTGTATATGATTCTTCTTCACCGTCAGGCAATTCGACGAAAGTAACCGTTTTACCCAAACCGACAACGTTAGAGCCGCCGTCATCTTCAATGATTTTCGCATTGCGGATCATATTTTCTAGAGTCGTTACACGGCCCTCTACGAATGCCTGCTCTTCTTTTGCTGAATCGTATTCAGAGTTCTCGGAAAGGTCTCCGAAACTTCTCGCAATTTTGATGCGCTCTACTACTTCTTTTCGTTTAACCGTTTTCAAATATTCCAATTCTTGTTCAAGTTTTTGTTTTCCTTCTTCAGTCATAGGAAAAACTTTCTCTTGTGCCATGTCCCTTCACTCCTTCTGGTTGTCCCTCAACATCTTCGATTATGTATGAGAGCATAAACTAAAAAATACAAGAATGAGAACACAGGGCAGTCCTCGTTCTTCTCTCCCATATAGGTACTGTTTATCTTAAACTGAATCTTGTCGTTCTGCAAATATTTCGCGTTTATAAACAGGGAAAGAAGGGAATTCGCACATCCCCTTCCTGCCTATACATAATATGGTCAGAGTTATTTATGTCTATGCTATGGTATTACAAAATCGCGTTTTGTTCAAGGATGGTCTGTATTTTCGTGACCATCAGATCAATCGCGACGTGATTCTGTCCGCCTTCCGGGATAATAATATCAGCGTATCGTTTTGTCGGTTCAACGAATTGGTTATGCATTGGGCGGACAACTGACACATATTGTTCAATGACAGAATCAATAGAGCGGCCGCGCTCATTAATATCTCTCATAATCCGTCTGATGATACGCAAGTCAGCGTCTGTATCCACGTAAAGCTTGATATCCATCAGATCACGGAGTCTTTTGTCTTCAAGAACAAGAATGCCTTCAAGGATAATAACATCCTTTGGCTCTACGTGAACCGTTTCTTCTGAACGTGTGTGAAGCTTATAGTCGTAAATCGGCTTTTCAATCGGGCGGTAATTCAATAGATCTTGAATATGCTCGATTAAATAGTCATTATCAAACGCAAGCGGATGATCATAGTTTGTGTTCAGCCTTTCTTCAAATGGAAGATGCCTTTGGTCTTTATAATAAAGGTCTTGCTGGATCATTAAAATCGAGTGTCCTTTAAATTGTTCATAAATGGACCGTGTAACACTCGTTTTTCCTGAACCGGAACCTCCTGCGATTCCAATGACTACTGGATTCTTACCCATGGGTTGTTACTTCCCCTTTCTCATCATGTTGCTCGGATAAATCTTTTTGTCTAGTTTGAATTTGACAATTTGCAGGGGATGGCGGGCAGCATCTAGCTCATTTCCGTCTTCGTCCCAAATGGCTTCAATCGTATGTGTAAAGTTTTCAATTTCCGGACCGAAAAATTCCACTTCGTCGCCTTTTTTGAAGAAATTACGCTGCTGAAGCGTGACCATTTGTGTGTCTTCGTCATAATTCAGCACCAAGCCGACAAAATCAAACGTCGTTTTTTTGGCGTGCTCGCCGAACATTTGCTCTTCATAGCCTGGCGTTCCTTCAAAGAAAGCTGTCGCAGTGTCCCGGTTGGCGCACTTATCAAGCTCTTCAAGCCATTCTTTTTGAATCACAAAGTGATCCGGATCAGCGCAATAAGCGTCAATGACTTTGCGGTATACGCTGACAACTGTCGCTACATAGTGAATTGACTTCATGCGTCCTTCGATCTTTAAGCTGTCGATGCCCATTTCGATCATTTTCGGAATGGATTCAATCAGTTTCAAATCTTTAGGGCTCATTGCAAATGGCGCATCTTCTCCACCATACAAAGCGACGGCGTTGGCACCGTCTGTTTGATACAGATCATAATCCCAGCGGCATGACTGGCAGCAGCCTCCGCGGTTGGAATCCCGCGCTGTCATGTGATTGCTCAACACGCAGCGGCCGGAATATGCGATACACATCGCGCCGTGAATAAAGGATTCGATTTCGATATCTACCTTTTCTTTCATTTCTCTGATTTCGAGAGCGCTTGTTTCACGTGCAAGCACAACGCGGTCAAGGCCTTCTTCCTTCCAGAACTGGACAGCCTTCCAGTTTGAAAGAGACTGCTGCGTGCTCAAGTGAACCTCAACATTCGGCGCCACTCTGCGGCATGTTTCGATAATAAGCGGATCTGCCACAATGATACCGGCGACGTTGGCGTCTCCAAGCGCTTTTAAATATTCTTCTAGCCCGTCCATGTTTTCATTATGGGCGAAAATATTCGTCGTCACGTAAATCTTTGCGCCATATTGTTTCGCGAATTCTACGCCTTCTGCAATTTCTTCGATCGTAAAGTTATCGGCATTCGAGCGCAGACCGTATTCCTGTCCTCCGATAAAGACCGCGTCCGCTCCGTAATGAACAGCAATTTTCAGCTTTTCAAGATTACCCGCGGGTGCGAGAAGCTCGGGCTTTTTCGTAATCACACGCTTACCATTGACAATTTTGGATATCTTATCATTTACGGCAGTCATAGCTTAACCTCCTTTTGATTAATAAACCGTTTCTTTGAAGAAGAATCCGGTATCGATTTTTCTGTTTACTGGCTGGATGCTTTCAATGCGTTCGATCCAGTCTTCTTTTTTCGCTTCATATTCGTCACGGTTTTCCACACACAGATCAATGGCTTCTCTGTACATTTTGGTGACTTCTATTAAGTATTCAGACGTTTTCAGGACACCGTCGATTTGGAAAGAATCAATGCCGGCATCTATCAATTCTTCGAGCTCATCAATGATGCACACATCGTTCGGGCTCATGATGTGCGTGCCGTTTTCATCTTCGAAAATCGGATATTTATTGTCACGTTCTTTATCGTGCAAAAACATGCCCGATTCTTTTTTCTTTCCTTCAATGTCCATGACTTTGCCTTGGTATTCAAAATAGTTTCCAATCAAAGAACGCTTCGATTGGAACATACACGTCATTCCATGCACCTGGATTTCAATTTCGACTTCGGCGTTTTCTTTGATCTCCACCATACTGTCCATGTTTAACTCTCTGGCAAGCACAGAACGTGCCGCGCCTTTGCGTCCCCAGTAGTTGCATGTATAGTAGTTGGTGCCTGTCGTTTCTGTGCTCCAATGAAGCTTCAGGTCAGGCGCAGATTCACGAGCAGCCATAAGCACGGCAGGATCGCCAAACACGGCTGCATCGACACCGGTTTCCGCTAAATAAGCCAGATATTCGCCAAGCTCTCCCACTTTATCGTTATGGAAAATGGCATTTACAGCAACGTATACTTTTGCCCCTTCTTTGTGAGCGATCTCTACAGCTTTTGTTACATCTTCACGAGAAAATTCCCCGGCTAATCTCAAGCCGTATCTCTGTTCCCCAACTAAAAACGCAGTTGCCCCCGCCTGTATCAGCGGCAAAATGTCCGCCGTACTCGTCGGCGTTACTAAGAGCTCTGGTTTTTTCATGACGTTCACCTCTTCTTTTTACTAATCGCAAGTCCGTCCCCGACTGGAATAATCGCAGTTTGATAATCCGGATGATTCATCAGCCAATGATTATATTCATCAATTTTTGCTATCAGCCTGCGCCTTCTTTTCGGTTCTATTTTGCTGTAATCCTCTGCCACCAGACCTTTAAACAGCACATTGTCTGTTAAAATCACCCCATCCGGCGAAAGCATCGGTTCATATAAATGAAAAAAGTTTTGATACTGACCTTTTGCAGCGTCAATAAAAATGACATCGTAAGGCGCGGTTACATGAACGGCGGCGGCTAATTCAAGCGCGTCTCCGTAAAAAACATGAATCCGGTCATCAAGCTGAAACTCCTTGATATTGTTTACCGCTTCTTCATGCCGTTTCTCATTGCGTTCAATTGTATATATTTCGGCAGACGGCAGCTCCAGCGCCATACGAATGGCGGAATAACCAATGGCCGTTCCGATTTCTAGTATTTTTTTCGGCTGTTTCACAGACAAAATTTGAAGCAGCACCGCCATGCCCGCTTTTTCCATAATTGGGACATGATGTTCATCTGCATATGCTTCAAGCTTCTTCACGTTTTCCGGCCGAGGCTTCAATAATGCTTCTATATAGTCATTTATTTGTTCATACCGGTCAGTCACTACAAACAGCCTCCCGTTCTAAAAAGGAGTGCCCCCGTCTTTTTACACAGGACACTCTCTGAATACGTCATGATACATCGGTAAACAACCCGATATATTTTATCATAAAACCTTGCGGAAAGCGAATAAAAGGAGAGCTTTTTGCTCCCCTTTTATTGCTCATTTTTTGAGAAAATGTATTTTTCTTTTGCTTTATTATGCTCTTTTAACGTTTTTGTAAATACAACCTCACCACTTGATTTAGCCAAGAAGTACAGATAGTCCGTTTGATCTGGATGCAACGCCGCCTCCCATGACGACATGCCGGCGTTGGCAATCGGTCCTGGCGTCAATCCCGGGTTTTTATACGTATTGTACGGTGAATCGATTTCCAAATCCTTATAAAGAACACGATCTTTATGCTTGCCTGCCGCGTACAGCACGGTCGGATCTGTTTGGAGCGGCATGTTCTTCTTCAGGCGGTTATAAAAGACGCTCGCAATTTTATGGCGATCGACTTTTTCAGTCGCTTCTTCTTCAATCAAAGAAGCCATCGTCAGCAGCTTATGCACGGAAAGGTTATTTTTCTTCATTTCTGCTTTGTATGTTTCGACATAAGAATTTGTCTGTTTAACCATTGCCGTGATGATGTCTTCAAGTGACGTGTCTGGATCATGAAAAGGGTATGTAGCCGGGAATAGGTACCCTTCCAGCGGATGCTTAATGTTTTTATTGAAAACATCGTTTGTAATCGTGTCCGGGAATTCTTTCTTCAGCTGATTGATAAATGTTTCATCGTCCAGCTTCGCCATGACTTGTTTTTTAGAGTATTTCGTTTCATCAGCAATAGCGGCCGCGATTTGTGTCAGCTGCGCTCCCTCAGTTGCCGTAATTTGAAATGCATAGCCTGTAGCCCCGCTCGTCAGCTTATGAATAATGGCATCTACATCCATTCCTTTATTCAAATGGTAGAATCCCGCCTGAAACCCGGAAGCGCCTTTATATTTGACATAATACTGAAATGCCTTCTCGCTTTTTATGACATCGTTTTTCTTCAATATCGATGCGATGGCCGAAACAGACGAGCCGCTCGGAATGTTGATGTTAACTGTCGTTTCACTGTCTTTTTCAACAGGTTCAAGCAATGTTTTCCCATATAAAAATGCCCCGCCAATGATGAGAAGCAGCACTATAATGGAAGACAGTATGATTCTTTTTTTATTGAAGAATGATTTTTTTTGCTGATTGATATACATTAGGTCTCCTCCCATCAGCTCTTATACTACATGATTCATTGGATTTCGGCAATTTATTACAAAACAAGGGTGAAAGAGGCCTTATACAGCATAAAAAAAGCCGGAGCAGTATGGCTCCGGCTTTGGCGCGGTGTTTTATTCTTCGTCTTCGTCCGCTAAGAATGTGTTAAGGGTTTCTTCAATCATATCCCATTCTTCGTCAGTTTCGATCGGATGTAGCTCACCGTTTTCACTGCCTTCGTTTGGCGTGAAGCTGGAAGCAAGAATTTCTACTTCTTCATCATCTTTTGCTTCCATTGGGTAGTACAGCACATAAGACTTCCCAAACTCTTCGTTTTCAAATGTAAACAGCACTTCACAAAGCTGTTCATTTCCTTGATCGTCAACAATTGTAATATTATTTTCGCCGTGTTCCATTTTCTTCACCCCTGGCTTTAATTTAAACTGTCAAGATATCCTTGCAAAATCATAACAGCCGCCATTTTATCAATGACTTTTTTTCGTTTTTGCCTGCTAACATCAGCGGCAATCAGCATTTTTTCAGCCGCCATTGTGGTAAGACGCTCGTCCCACAGCACAACAGGAACATTGTACGTTGTTTCAAGCATTTTCGCAAATGTTTGGCTGGCTTCGCCTCTCGGGCCGACTGTTCCGTTCATATTCTTAGGAAAGCCGAGCACGATTTTATCTATAGTATACTCCTGAATCAGATCAGATAAACGGGAAAAACCATAATCGCCTTCAGCTTCATTGATCTTTATGGTCTCAATGCCCTGAGCAGTCCAGCCCATTTCGTCGCTCAGAGCAACACCGAGTGTTTTGGTTCCTAAATCGAGTCCTAATATTCTCATACTTTTTTTACGCCTCTTTATGCTGTTCTAAATAAGACTTCACCAATTCCTCGATTAATTCGTCTCTTTCAAGTTTGCGAATTAAATTACGAGCGTCACGATGCCTAGGAATATAAGCGGGATCACCTGACAGCAAGTATCCGACAATCTGATTGATTGGATTGTAGCCCTTTTCCTGAAGCGCGTCATACACTGTAATCAGCACTTCATTTACGTTAGTCTCAGCAGAATCATCGGAGAAATTAAATTTCATCGTTTTATCAAACGAGCTCACCGTTTTGCACCTCTTTCCCAAATTCGCAGGCAAAGTTCAGCCTGGGGTCCTAATCTTACCATCATTCTACACTACATGGGCAAATTATAAAACGGATTTCACCCAATCTTCTACGGAAGTCAAAGCTTCTTCTAATTTTTCCGGCTGTTTGCCGCCTGCCTGCGCCATATCCGGACGGCCTCCGCCGCCACCGCCGCAAACTTCCGCAGCTTGTTTGACCAACTTGCCGGCATGTAGGCCTTTCTCAATGAGATCCTTTGTTACGCCGGCGGAAATATTGACTTTATCGTTTTGTACCGCACCGAGCACAATCACCGCAGATCCAATCTTCGCTTTCAGTTCGTCCACCATTGTGCGGAGATGATTCATGTCTTTCGCATTTACTTTTTCCGCAAGCACACTCACACCGTCAACATCTTTCACTTTTGACAGAATCGCTCCTGCTTCCACGTTGCCTAGTTTCGCAAGAAGAGATTCATTTTCTCTTTGTGCTTCCTTCAGTTCAGCCTGCAGAGCCGCAACCCGTTTCGGCACTTCTTTGATATTTGTTTTCAGCTCGTCTGCAGCGTGCTTCAATACTGAAATTTGGCTGTTCATTTCTTCGTAAGCGCCTTGCCCCGTTACAGCTTCAATCCGTCTTGTGCCCGCGCCGATTCCAGATTCAGAAGCCACTTTAAACAAGCCGATTTCCGCTGTGTTTCTGACATGGCATCCGCCGCACAGCTCTAAACTGTAATCTCCGACTTGAACGACACGGACAATATCGCCGTATTTTTCACCGAACAGAGCCATCGCGCCCATTTCTTTTGCTTCAGCGATCGGTTTTAAATCAATGCTGACCGGGATGCTCGCCCAGATCTTTTCGTTTACGATTCTTTCAATTTGTTCAAGCTCTTCTTTTGTCACTTGACCAAAGTGCGAGAAATCAAAACGAAGGCGGTTTTCAGTCACAAGAGATCCCGCCTGATTGACATGAGTTCCAAGAACGTCTTTCAATGCCTGATGCAATAAATGCGTTGCCGTATGGTTTTTAATGACGCCGCTTCTCATATGGTCTTCAACTTCAGCAGTAACATGCAGGCCTTTTTGAACAGTGCCGCTCTCCACAACACCTTCATGCACATGCTGGCCGTTCGGCGCTTTTTTTACATCTTTAATTCTTACCACTGCCTGTTCGCTGCGGAGATAGCCTTTATCGCCGATTTGGCCGCCGCTTTCTGCATAGAACGGTGTTTCATCAAGAATCACTTGAACGCTGTCTCCTTCATGAGCCTCTTCAATGAATTGGCCGTCTTGAAGAAGCACAATGACACTGGCATCAGCTTTTGTTTGAGAGTAGCCGACAAATGTGCTTTCATCGGTCACGTCGCGCAATGCGCCGCCCTGCACCTGCATGCTGCCGACATCTTGGCGGGCGTTTCTTGCCCGTTCACGCTGCTGATTCATTTCTTCTTCAAAGCCTTCATGGTCAACCGTCATATTCTCGTCTTCGGCGTATTCTTCCGTCAGCTCAACTGGGAATCCATACGTATCGTACAATTTAAACACATCGGCCCCTGAAATCACGCTGCTGCCCTTGCCTTTTTCTTTTTTGATCATTTCTGACAGGATCGCAAGCCCTTCGTTAAGAGTTTCGTGGAAGCGCTCTTCTTCAGTTTTGATGACTTTTGCGATAAAATCCGCTTTCTCTTTTACTTCAGGATAGAAATCAGCCATGATTTCAGCAACAACCGGCACTAAGTCGTACATAAACGGACGGTGGATGTTGATTGTTTTGGCATAACGCACTGCCCGGCGCAATAAGCGTCTTAAGACATAGCCGCGGCCTTCATTGGACGGCAGCGCCCCGTCACTGACAGCAAAGGCGACCGTTCTGATGTGGTCGGCAATCACTTTAAACGCAGTATCTTTCACATTGTCTGTGCCATATGTTTCACCAGAAATTCTTTCTGTTGCTTTGATGATCGGAACAAATAAATCGGTATCAAAGTTTGTCGGAACATTCTGGATGACAGATACCATTCTTTCAAGCCCCATGCCCGTATCAATGTTTTTCTTCGGAAGCGGCGTGTACGTGCCGTCAGGGTTATGGTTGAACTCAGAGAACACAAGATTCCATACTTCCAGGTAACGGTCGTTTTCTCCGCCTGGGTAAAGCTCCGGATCTTCGGGGTCATTTCCGTATGCTTCACCGCGGTCGTAGAAGATCTCTGTGTTCGGTCCGCTCGGTCCTTCACCGATGTCCCAGAAGTTCCCTTCCAGACGGATAATTCTGTCCTCAGGAATACCGATTTTTTTCGCCCAGTACTCATACGCCTCTTCATCCTCAGGGTGAACCGTAACAGAGAGAAGCTCTTTGTCGAAACCGATCCACTTGTCACTCGTTAAAAACTCCCAAGCCCATGTAATGGCTTCTTCTTTGAAATAATCGCCAATGGAAAAGTTTCCGAGCATTTCAAAGAATGTATGATGGCGCGCAGTTTTACCTACATTTTCTATATCGTTTGTTCTGATCGCTTTTTGAGCGTTTACGATTCTTGGATTTTCCGGAACGACACGGCCGTCAAAATATTTTTTCAGTGTCGCAACACCGCTGTTGATCCAAAGCAGTGAAGGATCCTCATGTGGCACTAATGATGCGCTTGGCTCTACCGCATGTCCTTTTTCTTTAAAGAAATCCAAAAACATTTGACGAACTTCAGCAGAAGTTAAGTGTTTCATTGTATTTCCTCCTCTATAAAAATCGAAATTCTCTTTAGTGACAGCAAAAAAGCCCTCCCCCTATGCAAACCACACGTTTACACAGGGACGAGAGCTGTCTCGCGGTACCACCCTGATTACGGGCTTTATTTATCATTCGCCCGTCACCTTTTACCCTGTAACGCAGGGTGTGCGGCAGTGATTAACTGCACTCAGGATTAGCTTCCTCCGATCTTCTGATAAAGCTCCTTTCAGCTTGCGGAGCTTCTCTCTTTAACAGGGCTTCGGCGTACTCGGATCCGTCACTCGAGATTCGTATGTATTCTACGAGAAATTATAGACAAGCTGCACGTTAATGTCAATGCTCCGTCCTCATCCGCAAAAAATGGATCATCATCACTTTTAAAACAGCCGTCGCAGGAACAGCCAGAATCATCCCGACGATTCCCGCAAGCTCTCCTCCGGCAAGCAGCGCAAGCATGATGACGACAGGATGCATTTTAAGGCTTCTTCCGACAATGAACGGACTGAGGATATTCCCTTCCATAAACTGCAGAGTAAACACTGTAATCACCACAACAAGTATCGCATTCACTGAGATCGTCATCGCAATTAAAAGCGCAGGAACCGCTCCGATAAACGGACCAAAATAAGGTATGACATTCGTTATCCCTGAAATTAGGCCTAAGATCAACGGATATGGAAGCCCAAATATCCAGAATGTAACGCCCGCCAGCACGCCGAGAATGAAACAGACCAGAAGCTGGCCGCGGACGTAATCGCCAAGAGAGTCATCCACATCCCGCAAGAAGGCGCTGCCCCGCTTTCTCCACGACTTCGGAGTCAAGTACCATACCGTCTTTTTCATCAACTCAATATCCTTTACCATATAAAACACGAGAAAAGGGATTGTTGCCGCAATGATGAAATAATCAAGCACGTTGCGAATTCCGCTGATTGCACCCTCGATCGCTCCCGCGAAAAACGCCTCCGTCTGGCGGATCATTTTATCTATCCGATGGTGCATGCCGTCCGGCCAGTCATCAGTATGGTTATGCACATGAAGAAGGAGCCCGTTATACGTATCGGCAAACATAGGGATATTCTCTGATAAATCCGTCAGCTGCACAATTAAAACAGGCACCCCTTTATACAGCGCCCAGCCAATTCCACCAAAAAAAAGAACATAAATCACCAAGATGCTCAAGGTCCTCGGCAGTCCTTTGCCGTGCAGCCACTCCGTGACCGGGAGCAATAAATAAGAAATAAAAATGGAAATGATCAAGGGAATAAAGATTGTTTTTATGACGAGCCAAAAGGGCGACCATAACACATCAAGCATAAAAAAGACGTAGACTGTTAACAGGACCAGCAAACAAATGGCCACCCACAACAAAAGCTGCACCGGTTTTTGAAGCATCTGCTTTCACCTCTTCTATATCTTTTGAGGAACGGTACGAATTATTCTCTCTCCTTATAACAAAAAGGATACTCTTCCGGAGAGTATCCTCAGCTTGTAGAGAAAACGACGTTTTTTCTACAAGCTTTTTTGTTTTCTGCTGTTTCTTTAGTTGTTCAGCTAAT
>NZ_JBUPVZ010000016.1:0-66074 GCF_055486375.1 Bacillus sp. 11C | reverse complement strand
GAACACGGAAGTTAAGCTCTTCAGCGCCGATGGTAGTCGGGGGTTTCCCCCTGTGAGAGTAGGACGCCGCCAAGCAATCGAAAAAAGAGCAGCTCATATGAGCTGCTCTTTTTTGTATTCTGGTTTGTTGGTATCATAAAATTTCATTTAATTGTATAATATAATAACTTTACACTGAATTTTAAATCGGTGATCAGGTTTTATGGGCCGAGAAAGTGGAAATAATAAAGGATAGAGCGAGAAAGTTGAAAATTCTCGAGAAACGCCTTATAGTAAGATTAAAGTCAAATATAGTCAAAGTCAGTAAAGGAGGGGGTTGAGTGGGACATAATATTTCTGACATCATTGAACAATATTTAAAACGAGTGTTAGATCAAAATGGCAAGGAAATTTTAGAGATTAAACGAAGCGAAATTGCAGATAAATTTCAATGCGTTCCTTCCCAAATAAATTATGTCATCAACACCAGATTTACAAGCGAGAGAGGTTATATTGTTGAGAGCAAACGCGGGGGCGGCGGTTACATCAGAATTATTAAAATTAAAATGAATAGTGAAGTTGTCCTGATCAATAATATTATTTCTCAAATTAATACCCATTTGTCTCAAGCAGCCTCTGATGACATTATTATAAGGCTATTAGAAGACAAGGTGATTTCAGAAAGAGAAGCAAAAATGATGGTCAGCGTGATGGACCGCTCGGTTTTATACATTGACTTGCCTGAACGTGATGAATTAAGAGCAAGAATGATGAAGGCTATGCTGACTTCTTTAAAATTAAAATAAGCGGGTGAAAAGATTGATTTGTCAAGAGTGCCACGAGAGACCAGCCACTTTTCACTTTACAAAGGTTGATAACGGAGAGAAAAAAGAAGTTCATATTTGTGAACAATGTGCCAAAGAAAATAGTGATTCATATGGTATAAGTGCAAATCACGGTTTCTCTATTCATAATTTACTATCGGGTTTGCTGAACATGGATTCTTCATTCCAAAAAGCAGGAACTCAAATGTTCAGTCAATCGGAGCAAATATCTGCTTGTCCGAAATGTGGAATGACCTTTCAGCAATTTAGAAAAATTGGCCGTTTTGGATGTTCTGAATGTTATAAAACGTTTCGTAGCAACATTACACCTATCTTACGTAAAGTGCACAGCGGAAACACTGTGCATGCTGGAAAAATACCGAAACGTATAGGCGGCAATCTCCATGTCAGACGGCAGATTGACATGCTCAAAAAAGAATTAGAATCCTTAATTCATCAAGAAGAATTTGAAAACGCAGCTCATGTGAGAGATCAAATTCGTTCATTAGAGCATTCACTCAAAAGTACAGATAGTGAGGAGGAACAGGGGTAATGTCGCTAAAGCATTTTATTCAGGACGCACTAAGCAGTTGGATGAAGCAGAAAGGACCTGAAAGTGACATTGTACTCAGCAGCCGCATACGTTTAGCAAGGAACTTTGAACATATACGGTTCCCTACGCGGTATTCCAATGAAGAAGCCTCATCCATCATACAGCAGTTTGAAGATCAGTTTTCAGGACAAGAAATTCCCGAAATCGGCAAATTCGTTTTGATCAGAATGCATGATGCACAGTCTTTAGAAAAGCGTGTATTAGTGGAAAAACATCTCATCAGTCCGAATCTGACAGAATCCCCTTTTGGAGGATGTTTGCTTTCTGAAAATGAGGAAGTAAGCGTCATGATAAATGAAGAGGATCATATTAGAATACAGTGTCTTTTTCCTGGATTTCAGCTTTTAGAAGCAATGAAAGCCGCAAACCAGGTCGACGACTGGATTGAAGAAAAAGTTGATTATGCATTCAATGAGCAAAGAGGATACTTAACCAGCTGTCCTACAAATGTAGGTACGGGTTTAAGGGCTTCAGTCATGATGCATCTGCCGGCATTGGTTTTAACTAGGCAAATAAATCGAATTATACCGGCAATTAATCAATTAGGCTTAGTTGTTAGAGGAATTTATGGGGAAGGCAGCGAAGCAGTAGGGAATATCTTTCAAATTTCAAATCAGATCACGCTTGGTAAGCCAGAGCAGGATATTGTGGATGACCTTAACAGTGTTGCTGCCCAGCTGATTGAACAAGAACGATCTGCCCGAGAAGCGCTTTATCAAACCTCTAAGATAGAACTTGAGGATCGGGTGTATCGATCTTACGGGGTCTTGTCCAATTGTCGGATGATAGAGTCGAAAGAGACTGCGAAGTGCCTTTCGGATGTCCGGTTAGGCATAGATCTAGGCATTATTAAAGGACTTTCAAGCAACATACTTAATGAACTAATGATTTTGACACAGCCAGGATTTTTACAGCAGTACTCGGGAGGCGCTTTGCGTCCGAACGAAAGGGACATTCGAAGAGCGGCTCTCATCAGAGAACGGCTTCACTTAGAAATGAATGGGAAAAGACAGGAGGATGAATCGATATGATGTTTGGAAGATTTACAGAACGAGCTCAAAAAGTACTGGCGCTTGCACAGGAAGAAGCACTTCGTTTAGGTCATAATAACATTGGCACTGAGCATATTTTATTAGGACTGGTACGAGAAGGAGAAGGGATTGCCGCTAAAGCTCTACAAGCGCTTGGACTTGGTTCAGATAAAATTCAAAAAGAAGTTGAAAGTTTGATCGGTCGCGGGCAGGAAATGTCTCAAACGATTCATTACACTCCAAGAGCTAAAAAAGTCATTGAGCTTTCAATGGATGAGGCAAGAAAACTAGGTCATTCTTATGTTGGAACAGAACATATTCTTCTTGGTCTGATTCGCGAAGGTGAGGGCGTTGCTGCAAGAGTTCTAAATAACCTCGGCGTCAGCTTAAATAAAGCAAGACAGCAAGTGCTCCAGCTTCTCGGAAGCAATGAAACAGGATCATCAGCGACAGGAACAAACAGCAATGCGAATACGCCTACGCTTGACAGCTTGGCAAGAGACTTAACTGCTATTGCGAAGGAAGACAGCCTAGACCCTGTAATTGGCAGAAGCAAGGAAATTCAGCGTGTAATCGAAGTGTTAAGCCGAAGAACGAAAAACAACCCTGTTCTTATTGGTGAGCCAGGTGTAGGTAAAACTGCAATCGCAGAAGGTTTGGCACAGCAAATTATTAATAACGAAGTTCCCGAAATCTTACGCGATAAACGCGTGATGACATTAGACATGGGAACAGTTGTTGCCGGCACTAAATACCGCGGTGAATTTGAGGATCGCCTGAAAAAAGTCATGGATGAAATTCGCCAGGCAGGAAACATCATTCTATTCATCGATGAGCTCCATACCTTAATCGGAGCGGGCGGAGCAGAAGGTGCCATTGACGCATCTAATATTTTAAAACCTTCACTTGCTCGCGGTGAACTTCAATGTATTGGAGCGACTACTCTTGATGAGTACCGTAAATATATTGAAAAAGATGCAGCATTGGAACGCCGTTTTCAGCCAATCCAGGTTGATCAGCCATCTGCAGATGAAAGCATTCAAATTTTACAAGGTTTGCGTGACAGATACGAAGCCCACCACCGTGTTTCTATCACTGATGATGCCATTGAAGCTGCGGTTAAGCTTTCTGACAGATATATTTCTGACCGTTTCCTTCCGGATAAAGCAATTGACTTGATTGATGAAGCGGGTTCAAAGGTTAGACTGCGCTCTTTTACAACGCCTCCTAACTTAAAAGAGCTTGAACAGAAGCTTGATGAGGTTCGTAAAGAGAAGGATGCGGCAGTGCAGAGCCAAGAGTTTGAAAAAGCGGCCTCCTTGCGCGACACTGAGCAGCGCTTGCGCGAGCAAGTAGAGGATACAAAAAAATCATGGAAAGAGAAGCAAGGGCAGGAAAACTCAGAGGTTACTGTTGATGATATTGCGATGGTTGTATCTAGCTGGACTGGTGTTCCAGTATCTAAAATCGCTCAAACCGAAACAGATAAGCTTCTCAATATGGAGAGCATTCTTCACTCCCGTGTCATCGGCCAGGATGAAGCGGTTGTCGCTGTTGCAAAAGCAGTCAGACGCGCAAGAGCAGGGTTAAAAGATCCTAAACGCCCAATCGGCTCATTCATTTTCTTAGGCCCTACAGGTGTGGGTAAAACAGAGCTTGCGCGAGCACTTGCTGAATCCATTTTCGGCGATGAAGAAGCCATGATCAGAATTGATATGTCTGAATACATGGAAAAACACTCGACTTCAAGACTTGTCGGTTCACCTCCGGGATATGTGGGATACGATGAAGGCGGTCAATTAACAGAGAAAGTAAGAAGAAAACCGTACTCTGTGGTGCTTCTTGATGAGATTGAGAAAGCACACCCAGATGTCTTCAATATTCTATTGCAAGTTCTTGAAGATGGGCGTTTGACTGATTCTAAAGGACGTACAGTCGATTTCCGCAATACGATTCTGATTATGACGTCAAACGTCGGAGCTAGTGAGCTGAAACGCAATAAATATGTCGGCTTTAACGTTCAGGATGAGACGCAAAACCATAAAGACATGAAAGATAAAGTGATGGGTGAACTGAAACGTGCATTCAGACCGGAGTTTATCAACCGGATTGATGAAATCATTGTCTTCCATTCACTTGAGAAAAAACACCTGACTGAAATCGTGTCATTAATGTCTGATCAATTAACGAAACGCTTGAAAGAACAGGACCTTTCTATCGAATTGACAGATGCTGCAAAAGCGAAAGTCGCGGAAGAGGGTGTTGATCTGGAATACGGTGCCCGTCCGTTAAGAAGAGCTATCCAAAAACATGTAGAAGACCGTTTATCTGAAGAACTCCTCAGAGGAAATATTCATAAAGGACAGCATATTGTTCTCGATGTAGAAGACGGCGAAATTGTCGTAAAAACGACTGCTAAAACGAATTAATATAGAAGACGAAAATGAGGCATACAGCATGTAAGTGTATGCCTCACTTTCATACCAAGAAATAGAACAAGGGAGAGGTCTTACACTATATATGGCTAAAACAAAATCGAAATTCATCTGCCAATCCTGCGGTTATGAGTCTCCAAAATGGATGGGGAAATGTCCGGGCTGCGGTGCTTGGAATACAATGGTGGAAGAAATGATTAAAAAGGCACCGGCCAATCGGAGAGCGGCTTTTTCTCATTCTGTTCAAACTGTACAGAAACCTTCACCTATTACATCAATCGAAACATCAGATGAGCCCCGCGTCAAAACCAAGCTTGGCGAATTTAATAGGGTACTCGGCGGAGGTGTCGTTAAAGGCTCACTTGTTTTAATCGGCGGCGATCCCGGTATCGGAAAGTCAACGTTATTACTGCAAGTTTCTGCTCAATTATCAGATTCATCGAACAGTGTGCTGTACATTTCGGGAGAAGAATCGGTCAAACAAACGAAACTTAGAGCAGACCGTCTCGGCATTAATAGTCCGTCGCTGCATGTTTTATCTGAAACCGATATGGAGTATATTTCGTCTGCTATACAAGAGATGAATCCAGCGTTTGTCGTTGTTGACTCTATTCAAACGGTTTACCAAAGCGATATCACATCGGCTCCCGGCAGCGTGTCACAGGTCAGAGAATGTACGGCTGAGCTGATGAAAATCGCCAAAACAAAAGGCATTCCGATTTTTATCGTAGGACACGTGACAAAAGAAGGATCTATTGCAGGGCCGAGATTGTTGGAGCATATGGTTGACACTGTTTTATATTTTGAAGGAGAACGTCACCATACCTTCCGTATTTTGCGGGCTGTAAAAAACCGTTTTGGTTCTACAAACGAAATGGGTATTTTTGAAATGCGCGAAGAGGGGCTCACCGAGGTTTTGAATCCTTCAGAAATTTTCTTGGAAGAACGCTCAGCGGGATCTGCAGGCTCGAGTATAACTGCCTCTATGGAAGGCACAAGGCCGATTCTCGTTGAAATCCAGGCGCTCATCTCGCCGACAAGCTTTGGAAATCCGCGGCGTATGGCAACGGGAATAGACCATAACAGGGTTTCGCTGTTAATGGCCGTGTTAGAAAAAAGAGTTGGGCTGCTGCTGCAAAATCAGGATGCTTATTTGAAAGTGGCCGGCGGCGTAAAGCTTGATGAACCGGCAATTGACCTTGCCATTGCGATCAGTATCGCGTCAAGCTTTAGAGATACACCTCCAAATCCTGCCGATTGTTTTATAGGTGAAGTGGGATTAACCGGAGAAGTCCGGCGGGTTTCAAGAATTGAACAGCGTGTGAAGGAAGCTGCTAAGCTTGGTTTTAAACGCATGATCATACCCGCGGCAAATCTGGATGGATGGACAAAACCAAAAGGGATTGAGGTTATCGGAGTAGCAAATGTTGCAGAGGCGCTTCGTACTTCATTAGGAGGATAATAGATGGAAAAAGAGAAAAAAGGGGCGAAACACGAGTTAGACCTGTCATCTATATTGCAGTTTGTTGCTCCGGGTACTCCGCTCAGAGCTGGAATCGAAAATGTACTGAGAGCAAATACAGGCGGTCTGATTGTTGTTGGATATAACGATAAAGTAAAAGAAGTTGTGGATGGCGGTTTCCACATTAACACTGCTTTTTCTCCGGCACACTTATATGAGCTGGCTAAAATGGATGGGGCGATTATTTTAAGTGATTCTGGTCAAAAGATCCTATACGCCAATACACAGCTGATGCCCGAAGCCACAATTTCTTCATCAGAAACAGGAATGCGGCACAGAACCGCCGAAAGAGTAGCTAAGCAAACTGGCTGTCTCGTGATCGCTATTTCTGAAAGAAGAAATGTCATAACGTTATATCAAGAAAACATGAAGTATACACTAAAAGACATAGGATTTATTTTAACCAAAGCGAACCAAGCCATTCAAACACTTGAAAAATATAAGACAATCCTCGACAAAACGATTAATGCACTGAATGCATTAGAGTTTGAGGAGCTTGTTACCTTCAGTGATGTCTTGTCCGTCATGCATCGGTATGAAATGGTACTGCGAATCAAAAACGAAATCAACATGTATATCAAAGAGCTTGGAACAGAAGGCCATTTGATTAAACTGCAAGTCATTGAATTGATTACGGATATGGAAGAAGAGGCGGCTTTATTTATCAAGGATTATGTGAAAGAAAAAATTAAAGACCCGTTTGTTCTCTTGAAAGAGCTGCAGGATATGTCCAGCTATGATCTGCTGGATGATTCCATTGTTTATAAACTGCTCGGTTACCCGGCTTCTACAAATCTTGATGATTATGTACTGGCAAGAGGATACAGGCTGTTAAATAAGATCCCTCGTCTTCCTATGCCGATTGTGGAAAATGTTGTAGAAGCATTTGGAGTTCTCCCAAGGATTATTGAAGCGAGTGCAGAAGATTTAGATGAAGTAGAGGGAATCGGCGAAGTACGAGCCCAAAAGATTAAAAAAGGATTAAAACGGCTGCAAGAGAAGCATTATTTAGACAGACAGCTGTGATTTCGGTTAAAACCTTATGAAAACGGGTATATTAATGTTGGTTTTTGTTTATTCTGATATTCGTAGGATGCATAAAATCTTATGAAAATAAAATGTTTTAAAAAGGAGGTGGGGGTATGTTAAAACGAATAGTTCAGGCGTTCTTCATTATTTTCGGCGGCGTTGTTGGTATATTTTTAATACCTGAATTGTTTGTACTGTTAAGTATACAGGACATACCTTTAATAACAAACGCATATACGTCTGCGGCAATAGGAGCAATTATCTTTTTTCTCATCAGTATATGGGGTACAGATTACGTTGTGAACTGGATGAAGTGGATAGAGGATTCATTGTTAAAAGCGCCGGTTCCAGATTTGTTGTTTGGAAGTCTTGGCTTGGTTTTTGGACTTATAATTGCTTATCTTATCGTAAATGTTATTCCTTTAGACAATATACCTTACCGCATATTCAGCACAATCATCCCTGTGTTTTTAGCTTTCTTCCTCGGTTATCTAGGCTTCCAGGTGGGTTTTAAGAAAAAGGATGAATTGATCAGCCTGTTTTCCATTTCCGCCAGAATGCAAAAGAAAAAAGGACCAGCCGATGAAGAACATGAGGTTGAGGACAAGAAGCTGAAAATTTTGGACACAAGTGTTATTATTGATGGGAGAATTGCAGATATTTGTCAGACTGGTTTTTTAGAAGGGATTATCGTGATTCCGCAGTTTGTCCTTGAGGAATTACAGCATATTGCTGACTCTTCGGATGTTCTAAAACGGAACAGAGGACGGCGCGGTCTTGATATCCTGAATCGCATTCAGAAAGAATTAGACATTGAAGTTGAAATTTATGAAGGCGACTTTGAAGATATTCAGGAGGTTGACAGCAAGCTCGTCAAACTCGCTAAGCTGACATCAGGGGTCGTCGTGACGAATGATTTTAATTTAAATAAAGTATGCGAGCTTCAGAAGGTAGCGGTATTAAACATTAATGACCTTGCCAATGCGGTCAAGCCTGTCGTGCTTCCTGGCGAGGAAATGAATGTTCAGGTCATTAAGGACGGGAAAGAGCATAATCAGGGAGTTGCCTACTTGGATGACGGTACGATGATTGTCGTTGAAGAAGGACGCAATTATATCGGGAAGCATATAGATGTACTCGTTACAAGTGTGCTGCAGACAGCAGCGGGACGAATGATTTTTGCTAAGCCTAAGCTGTTGGAGAAGGCGCTGTAAAGGGAGAAAAAACAATGAGTTATGATGTGGTGATTCTTGCAGCCGGACAGGGAAAACGGATGAAGGCAGGGAGAAATAAACTGTTCATTGAGCTGAAAGGAGACCCGGTGATCATACACACGTTAAAAGTGTTTGACAGCCACCGGCCGTGCGAAAAAATCATTTTGGTGATTAATGAGCGGGAGCGGGAGGACTTTCAGCAAATGCTGACCAATTATCGTTTTCAAACCGCTATTGAGCTTGTTGCAGGCGGAGATGAGCGTCAGCACAGTGTTTATAAGGGGCTGAAGGCCGTGAATCAAGAAAAAATAGTCCTTGTTCACGACGGCGCCCGGCCTTTTATAAAACATGAACAAATTGACGAACTGATCGCTGAAGCGGAACAGGCAGGAGCGGCCATCCTCGCTGTCCCGGTAAAAGATACGATTAAACGCGTTCAAGATTTACAAGTCAGTGAGACGATTGAACGTTCAAGCTTGTGGGCTGTCCAAACACCACAAGCTTTTCGTCTTTCTTTATTGATGAAGGCTCACGCTGAGGCCGAGCACAAGGGATTTTTAGGGACGGATGACGCCAGCCTCGTTGAAGAGATGGAAGGCGTTTCGGTCCGTGTTGTAGAAGGCAGGTATACAAATATTAAGTTGACGACGCCAGACGACTTGACGTCAGCTGAAGCGATCATGGACTCAGAAAGTGGGAATAAACATGTTTAGAATTGGACAAGGATTTGATGTGCATCAATTAGTGGAGGGCCGTCCTTTGATTATTGGCGGAATTGAGATCCCTTATGAAAAAGGGCTGATCGGCCATTCTGATGCAGACGTATTGCTGCATACCGTCGCTGACGCCTGTCTGGGAGCTGTGGGAGAAGGTGACATCGGCAAGCATTTTCCTGATACTGATCCTGAATTCAAGGACGCAGATTCTTTCAAATTACTTCAGCATGTCTGGGGGATCGTGAAACAGAAGGGCTATGTTCTTGGAAACATTGACTGCACCATCATTGCACAGAAACCGAAGATGCTGCCGTACATAGAAGATATGAGAAAAAGAATCGCCGAAGGGCTTGATGCAGACGTTTCTCAAGTGAATGTAAAAGCAACAACGACAGAAAAGCTTGGATTTACAGGCCGGGCGGAAGGAATAGCGGCTCAAGCGACAGTACTGATACAAAAAGGCTAACTTGTTTTGATGCCGGGTCTATTTGGTGGTAGAATAGATTCATACATTTTTGCCTGAGGCCATACATGACATGAAAGGAAGTATTTGAAAATGGGAAACGAAGTACGCGTCCGTTATGCACCGAGTCCAACCGGACATTTGCATATTGGAAATGCCAGAACGGCGCTTTTTAATTATTTATTTGCCCGCAACCAAGGCGGTAAGTTTATTATTCGTGTTGAGGACACTGATAAAAAGCGCAATATTGAGGGCGGAGAACAAAGCCAGCTGAATTATCTGAAATGGCTTGGTATTGACTGGGATGAGAGTGTCGATGTCGGCGGTGAATACGGTCCATATCGTCAGTCAGAGCGTAACGATATCTATAAAGTGTACTATGAAGAGCTGCTTGAAAAAGGGCTTGCTTATAAATGTTACTGTACGGAAGAAGAGCTTGAAAAAGAGCGTGAAGAACAGATTGCCCGCGGAGAAATGCCGCGCTATTCCGGAAAACACAGAAATCTGACTCAGGAAGAACAGGAGAAATTTATTGCTGAAGGCAGAAAGCCAAGTATTCGTTTCCGCGTGCCGGAAGGAAAAGTTATCGCCTTCAATGATATCGTAAAAGGCGAAATTACTTTCGAGTCAGATGGCATTGGCGACTTTGTTATTGTGAAAAAAGACGGAACGCCGACTTACAACTTCGCGGTAGCTATTGATGACTACTTAATGAAAATGACACATGTGCTGCGCGGTGAGGATCATATTTCTAACACACCGAAACAGATTATGATCTATCAAGCATTCGGATGGGATGTTCCTCAGTTCGGACACATGACGCTGATCGTCAATGAAAGCCGTAAAAAGCTCAGCAAACGCGATGAGTCTATTATTCAATTCATCGAGCAGTATAAAGAGCTTGGCTACTTGCCAGAAGCGCTGTTCAACTTTATCGGCCTGCTTGGCTGGTCACCGGTTGGAGAAGAAGAGCTATTCACAAGAGAACAGTTTATTGACATTTTTGATGTAAACCGTTTATCTAAATCACCAGCTTTGTTTGATATGCATAAGCTAAAATGGGTTAACAACCAATATGTGAAGAAGCTGGATCTTGATCAGGTTGTTGAACTGACTCTTCCGCATTTGCAAAAGGCCGGAAAAGTCGGTACTGAGCTTTCTGCTGAAGAACAAGAATGGGTTCGTAAACTGATTTCCCTTTACCATGAACAATTAAGCTACGGTGCGGAAATTGTTGAGCTGACTGATTTGTTCTTTACGGATAAGATCGAGTATAATCAAGAAGCAAAAGCTGTTCTGGAAGAGGAACAGGTTCCTGAAGTGCTCAGCACATTCGCTGCGAAGCTTGAAGAGCTTGAGGAGTTCACTCCAGATAACATCAAAGCATCGATCAAAGCAGTGCAGAAAGAAACTGGCCATAAAGGGAAAAAACTGTTTATGCCGATCCGTGTTGCTGTAACAGGTCAGACTCACGGTCCGGAACTGCCGCAATCAATTGAATTGATCGGTAAAGAGATTGCGATTCAGCGTTTAAAAACATCTAAATAGATGATTGTTGACAGGGAAGAGTATAAAGCTTTAGGCCATTACAGAAAGGATCTTCATTGGCTGAGAGAGATCCATGAGCCGGGTTTTAGAAGTGCGCCCTTAAGACCTTTGAAGAACATTTTTCGAAATCAGTATTCAAAGGCGGCCGCCGCCGTTACAGGCTGAAGTTGGGAGAGCAGAAGTCTGCTTTTCAAACAGAGTGGAACCGCGCGGTTAAAGCGTCTCTGTCATGTTTACATGCAGAGGCGCTTTTTTTTATTGGGTAGAGGAAATCAGATAGAGAGAAATGGGGGGGGAAGCATGTGTTTTTTAGAATGCTCAAAGAAGACATTGATACAGTGTTCGATCAAGATCCAGCAGCAAGAAGCTATTTTGAAGTGATTTTAACTTATTCCGGTTTACATGCTATATGGGCGCATCGGATTGCACATGCTTTATATAAACGAAAATTTTATTTCCTTGCACGCCTTATATCTCAAGTAAGCCGATTTTTTACCGGGATAGAAATCCACCCTGGCGCTACAATCGGGAGAAGATTTTTCATAGACCATGGTATGGGGGTTGTCATTGGGGAGACATGTGAAATCGGCAATAACGTCACCGTTTTTCAGGGGGTTACCCTCGGGGGAACGGGGAAAGAAAAGGGAAAAAGGCACCCAACGATTAAAAATGACGCATTGATAGCCACAGGTGCTAAAGTGCTCGGTTCGATTACTGTCGGTGAAGGCTCAAAGATTGGTGCCGGTTCAGTAGTGTTGCACGATGTTCCTGATTTTTCAACAGTTGTCGGCATTCCTGGACGGGTCGTTGTACAAAATGGCAAGAAAGTAAGACGCGATTTAAACCATCAGGATTTGCCCGATCCGGTTGCTGATCGCTTTAAGTCTTTGGAACAGCAGATTTTAGAGCTGAAGGCAGAAATTGAAGACAGAAAAGAAAGGATCAATCAAAAATGACAATCACTCTTTATAATACTTTGACTAGACAGAAGGAAACATTCGTTCCTCTTGAAGAGGGAAAAGTGAAAATGTACGTGTGCGGACCGACGGTTTACAATTACATTCACATCGGGAACGCGCGTCCCGCTATCGTTTATGATACGGTTCGAAATTATCTGGAGTATAAAGGCTATGATGTGCAGTATGTCTCTAACTTTACAGACGTAGACGATAAATTAATAAAAGCGGCAAATGAACTTGGTGAGGATGTACCTGCCATTTCAGAGCGTTTTATTAAAGCATACTTTGAAGATGTAGGCGCGCTCGGCTGCCGAAAAGCCGACCTTCATCCGCGAGTGATGGAAAACATGGATGTGATTATCGAGTTCGTAGATCAGCTCGTGAAAAAGGGCTACGCTTATGAATCAGAAGGTGACGTTTATTTCAAAACAAGAGCATTTGAAGGGTATGGAAAGCTTTCTCAGCAATCAATTGATGAACTGAGATCAGGTGCACGCATCCGGGTCGGTGAGAAAAAAGAAGATGCTCTTGATTTCGCGCTGTGGAAAGCGGCGAAAGACGGAGAAATCTCTTGGGATAGCCCTTGGGGTAAAGGACGTCCGGGCTGGCACATTGAATGCTCAGCGATGGTGAAAAAGTATTTGGGTGACCAGATTGATATCCATGCGGGCGGACAGGATTTAACCTTCCCTCACCACGAAAATGAAATTGCGCAATCTGAGGCGCTGACAGGCAAAACGTTTGCAAAGTACTGGCTCCATAATGGCTATATCAACATTGATAATGAAAAAATGTCAAAATCACTGGGCAACTTTGTGCTTGTGCATGACATCATTAAACAGCATGATCCGCAGCTTTTAAGATTCTTTATGCTATCTGTTCATTATCGTCATCCAATTAACTATTCAGAAGAACTTTTGGAGAATACAAAAAGTGCGTTTAACCGTTTAAAAACAGCGTACAGCAACCTTCAGCACCGTCTGAACAGCAGTACGAATTTAACGGAAGATGACGATCAATGGCTGGGGAAAGTGGAAGAGCACCGCAAAGCATTCGAAGAAGCGATGGATGATGATTTTAATACGGCGAATGCCATTTCTGTCTTATTCGACTTAGCGAAGCATGCTAATTATTATCTTCAGAAAGATCATACGGCTGATCATGTGATTACGGCGTTTATTGAGATGTTTAACCGCATTGTTTCTGTCCTCGGTTTTTCATTGGGGGAGCAGGAACTGCTTGATCAAGAGATTGAAGACTTAATCGAAAAAAGAAATGAAGCGCGCCGGAACCGCGATTTTGCATTGTCAGATCAGATCCGCGACCAGCTGAAAAGCATGAATATCATTCTTGAAGATACGGCTCAAGGCACTCGCTGGAAACGGGGAGAATAACGGATGCTTGATTTTGAGACGATAAAAGATTCAAAGCAGCTTAACGGTCTTGCGCTTGCTTATATAGGTGATGCCATTTTTGAAGTGTATGTCAGGCATCACCTGCTTAAGCAGGGCTTTACCAAACCAAATGATCTTCATAAGAAATCAAGCCGGATTGTTTCGGCTAAGTCACAGGCTGAGATCCTATTCTTTCTGCAGGATAAATCATTTTTTACGGAAGAAGAGGAAGCGGTGTTGAAAAGAGGCAGAAATGCCAAGTCGGGAACGACACCTAAAAATACAGATGTTCAGACGTACCGCTACAGTACGGCATTTGAAGCGCTGCTTGGCTACCTTTTTCTAGAGAAAAAAGAGGATAGACTTAGTCAGCTCGTTGCCGAAGCTATACAATTCGGGACGTCAGGGAGGAAAACAAATGAGTCAGCAACATGATTACGTCATAGGAAAAAATGCAGTGATCGAAACGTTAAAATCAGATCGGAAGCTGTATAAGCTGTGGATGGCGGAAAACACCGTAAAGGGACAAGCACAGCAGGTGATTGAACTTGCGAAAAAGCAGGGAATCACGATTCAATATGTCCCGAGAAAAAAACTCGATCAAATGGTGACAGGGCAGCATCAAGGCGTAGTGGCACAGGTTGCCGCTTATGAATATGCGGAACTGGATGATTTATATAAAGCAGCCGAAGAAAGAAATGAACAGCCTTTCTTCCTTATTTTGGACGAACTTGAAGACCCTCATAATCTTGGTTCCATTATGAGAACAGCTGATGCGGTCGGCGCCCATGGCATCGTGATTCCAAAACGGAGAGCTGTCGGGCTGACAACAACAGTGGCAAAAGCATCAACAGGCGCGATCGAGCATATCCCTGTGGTAAAAGTCACCAATCTGGCACGAACGTTAGAAGAGATGAAAGAGCGGGGTATCTGGGTTGTCGGAACGGATGCGTCTGCGCGTGAGGATTACCGCAATATGGACGGCAATATGCCTTTGGCTTTAGTTATCGGAAGTGAAGGAAAAGGGATGGGCCGCCTCGTTAAAGAAAAGTGTGATTTTCTCATTAAACTCCCGATGGCCGGGAAGGTAACTTCACTGAATGCATCTGTAGCGGCTGGTCTTTTGATGTATGAAGTCTATCGGAAACGAAACCCTCTGGGAGAATAAAGACTTATGGATATCCTGTTAGTAGACGGATACAACATGATTGGAGCCTGGCCGCAGCTGAAGGATTTAAAAGCGAACAGTTTTGAAGAGGCGAGAGACGTACTGATTCAGAAAATGGCGGAATATCAATCGTATACAGGAAACAGGGTTATTGTTGTTTTTGACGCGCATCTCGTAAAAGGGCTTGAGAAAAAACAGACCAACCACAGAGTTGAAGTGATTTTTACAAAAGAAAATGAAACGGCTGATGAGCGGATAGAAAAGCTTGCTCAGGCGTTGAATAATATCGCGACTCAAATTCATGTCGCGACCTCTGATTATACTGAACAGTGGGCGATTTTCGGACAGGGGGCATTGCGGAAATCGGCCCGGGAGCTTTTGAGAGAGGTAGAAGCGATTGAAAGGCGAATAGAGAGACGGGTCAGAAAAATCACTTCCGAAAAGCCGGCGGGTAAAATTGCTTTATCGGAAGAGGTTTTGAAAACGTTTGAAAAGTGGAGGCGGGGGGACTTAGATTAAGTTGACGCTTTTTTGCCCAATACTGTATAATATTTCTATCTACGTGCGCCGGGGGGATCGGAGTGAATCTACAGAACAACAAGGGAAAATTCAACAAAGAACAGTTTTGTCAGTTGGAGGACGAGCAGGTCATTGAAAAGGTTCATGTTGGGGACAGTGATGCGTTAGATTACTTGATTACGAAGTACCGAAACTTTGTTCGGGCAAAAGCAAGATCCTATTTTTTAATAGGAGCGGACAGAGAGGATATTGTTCAGGAAGGTATGATAGGCCTTTATAAGTCTATTCGCGACTTTAAAGAGGACAAGCTTACCTCATTCAAAGCTTTCGCAGAATTATGTATTACCCGCCAAATTATTACCGCAATAAAGACAGCTACTCGCCAGAAACACATTCCTTTGAATTCCTACGTCTCATTAGATAAACCGATTTTTGATGAAGAATCAGACCGAACGCTGCTTGATGTCATTTCAGGAGCGAAAACCTTAAATCCTGAGGAAATGATCATCAACCAGGAAGAATTTGATGATATTGAAATGAAAATGGGAGAAATATTAAGTGATTTAGAGAGAAAAGTCCTCGTCTTATATCTTGACGGGAGAAGTTACCAAGAGATTTCTGATGAACTGAACCGGCATGTGAAATCGATCGATAATGCCCTTCAGCGTGTGAAACGCAAGCTGGAGAAGTACTTGGAAATTCGCGAAATCAGTTTTTGATAGGGATTTAAGTTATATTGACAGTATTTTTCTGACTGTGATATGTTACTAAAGATAAGAACTAATGTCTATTTAGAAAAAGGTGTAATGACATGAGAAAAAAGATTACCTTGGCATGCAAGACTTGCGGAAACCGTAATTATACGACAATGAAGAGCTCTGCATCAGCGGCTGAGCGATTAGAAGTAAAGAAATACTGCAGTACTTGCAATTCACATACAGCTCATCTTGAAACAAAATAGTTTTTGCGCTTTTAAATTGTGGAGGTCTTTTACATGCGTATTATGAGATTCTTTAAAGATGTTGGGAAAGAAATGAAAAAGGTAAGCTGGCCTAAAGGAAAAGAGTTAACGCGTTATACCATTACGGTGATTTCAACAGTTATCTTTTTTATTATCTTTTTTGCCCTCCTTGATACAGGAATTTCTCAATTAATTCGTTTAATAGTTGAATAATGATCAGCAATACGTGCTATAATAGATCATAATATCACTTGCCAAAACCCGTTCAGCGGGTTTTTTATTGTGGCTTAAAATGAAAGTTATCATAGGCTTGACGCCTATTTTTTGAGCGTTATGGTAATTCACTAAAACCAAATGCGGGGAGGGAAGGACTGAACAGTCCTGAAGAGAATGGAAAAGAATTGGTATGTTGTTCACACGTACTCTGGTTATGAGAATAAAGTAAAAGCCAACTTGGAAAAACGTGTTGAATCAATGGGGATGCAAGATAAAATTTTCCGTGTAGTCGTACCTGAAGAAGAAGAAACGGATATCAAAAACGGCAAGAAAAAAGTGGTGAAAAAGAAAGTATTCCCTGGTTATGTGCTTGTTGAAATTGTAATGACAGACGACTCTTGGTATGTTGTCCGCAACACGCCGGGTGTTACTGGTTTCGTAGGATCTGCCGGCTCTGGTTCAAAACCTACGGCGCTTCTTCCGGGCGAAGCAGAAACCATTCTGAAGAGAATGGGCATGGACGAACGCAAAACGGACATTGACTTTGAACTGAAAGAGACAGTGAAAGTAATAGACGGACCTTTTGCTAACTTTACTGGGTCAATTGAAGAGATTGATTATGATAAAAGCAAGGTCAAAGTTTTCGTTAATATGTTCGGCCGGGAAACGCCGGTTGAGCTGGAATTTACCCAAATCGATAAATTGTAATGTGAAAAAACTTGAAATTGCTATATATAAATGATAATATAGCAAAGGTACGTCTTGGACTTATCCAAGGCAACTAGCTTGATATTTCGTCATTCATATAAAGAATGAAACCTTGAGTGGGAGGGTTTACCCTATTACCACATCACGGACTTAAGGAGGTGTGTCTCGTGGCTAAAAAAGTAGTAAAAGTTGTAAAATTGCAAATTCCTGCTGGAAAAGCTAACCCAGCACCACCAGTTGGACCTGCACTTGGTCAAGCCGGTGTTAACATCATGGGATTCTGTAAGGAGTTCAACGCTCGTACAGCTGACCAAGCTGGTTTAATTATTCCTGTTGAAATTTCGGTTTACGAAGACCGTTCATTTACATTTATTACAAAAACTCCACCTGCTGCTGTATTGCTTAAAAAAGCGGCTGGAATTGAGTCTGGTTCTGGTGAACCAAACCGTAATAAAGTGGCAACCGTTAAGCGCGATAAAGTACGCGAAATCGCTGAAACGAAAATGCCTGACTTAAACGCAGCAGACGTTGAAGCGGCAATGCGCATGGTTGAAGGTACTGCACGCAGTATGGGTATTGTAATCGAGGATTAATTTGTTTCTTGTCGGGTTGCGAGTTTTAACAAGTTCGCAACCCTTATTCGTGGGAGGTTATTCCGCTATAACCACATAAGGAGGAAATTTTAAAATGGCTAAAAAAGGTAAAAAGTACGCTGAAGCTGCTAAGCTTGTAGATCGTTCAAAAGCTTACGACGTTTCTGAAGCAGTAGCTCTCGTTAAAAAAACAAACACAGCTAAATTCGACGCTACAGTTGAAGTGGCTTTCCGTCTTGGGGTTGACCCTCGTAAAAACGACCAGCAAATCCGTGGAGCAGTTGTGCTTCCAAACGGAACTGGTAAAACTCAGCGCGTTCTCGTTTTCGCAAAAGGCGAAAAAGCGAAAGAAGCTGAAGCTGCTGGTGCAGATTTCGTTGGCGATACTGACTACATCAACAAAATTCAACAAGGCTGGTTCGATTTCGATGTAATCGTAGCAACACCTGACATGATGGGTGAAGTTGGTAAAATCGGCCGTGTACTTGGACCAAAAGGTTTAATGCCAAACCCTAAAACTGGTACAGTTACTTTCGAAGTTGAAAAAGCAATCGGCGAAATCAAAGCTGGTAAAGTTGAATACCGCGTTGATAAAGCTGGAAACATTCATGTTCCTATCGGTAAAGTTTCTTTCGAGGATGAAAAACTTGTTGAGAACTTCACAACAATGTACGATACAATCCTGAAAGCTAAACCTGCTGCAGCAAAAGGCGTTTACGTGAAAAACGTTGCGGTAACTTCTACTATGGGACCTGGTGTCAAAGTAGACTCTTCAACTTTCAACGTAAAATAATATTGACACGACATCAACATTCTGATATTATTCAAAATGTTGTAAAATAGAATATCATTTATACCGTAGACAGTAGGGGCCTAACCGCTTAATCTTCCTACCGAGGTGTATATTATCACAGCTATTACGTTACGTATGCTTGTATATACAGCCTCCATGTCTCATGGAGGCTTTTTATATGGAATCCGTCGTCTCGGTCGTGATCACCTAACGGTATAAGTGTTACACAAGAATCTACAGGAGGTGTAACCATGAGCAGCGCAATTGAAACAAAAAAAGTTGTTGTTGAAGAAATTGCTTCTAAACTGAAAGAAAGTAAATCAACGATCATCGTTGACTACCGCGGACTTACCGTTTCTGAAGTAACAGAACTTCGTAAACAGCTTCGCGAAGCTAACGTTGAGTTCAAAGTTTACAAAAATACGATGACTCGCCGTGCGGTTGAACAAGCTGAGCTTAATGGTTTGAATGATTTCTTAACTGGACCGAACGCGATCGCATTCAGTACTGATGATGTTGTCGCTCCGGCTAAAGTTCTTAATGAATTCGCTAAAAATCACGAAGCTCTAGAAATTAAAGCTGGCGTTATCGAAGGTAAAGTTTCTACTGTTGAAGAAGTGAAAGCTCTTGCTGAACTTCCATCACGCGATGGCTTGCTTTCTATGTTGCTTAGCGTACTTCAAGCTCCAGTTCGCAACTTTGCTCTTGCTGCAAAAGCTGTGGCAGAACAAAAAGAAGAACAAGGCGCTTAATCTAATCAGTTTTTCATAAATTAAAACAAAATGGAGGAATTACAAATGGCTTTAAATATCGAAGAAATCATTGCTTCCGTTAAAGAAGCAACTGTACTTGAATTGAACGACCTAGTAAAAGCAATCGAAGAAGAATTCGGCGTAACTGCTGCTGCTCCTGTAGCTGTAGCTGGCGGAGCTGCTGCAGGCGGAGCTGCTGAAGAGCAAAGCGAATTCGACCTTATCCTTGCTGGTGCAGGTTCTCAAAAAATCAAAGTTATCAAAGTTGTACGTGAAATCACTGGTCTTGGCTTGAAAGAAGCTAAAGAACTTGTTGACAACACTCCAAAACCACTTAAAGAAGGTATTGCTAAAGAAGAAGCTGAAGAGCTTAAAGCTAAACTTGAAGAAGTTGGCGCTTCTGTAGAAGTTAAGTAATCTTCACTTACCTGTAGGGGGAGCTCGCTTTTATGAGGCGGGCTTTTTCTTTGCCATTCTTTATGCCATTACAAAAGGAGGTTCTAATAATGAGTGAGCATTATTATTCAGATAAACCTTCAGTTAAAAGCAACAAGCAAACCTGGTCTTTTAGGCTTCGTAAAAAAGATTTCACGTTTACCAGCGACAGCGGGGTTTTTTCTAAAAAGGAAGTTGATTTCGGCTCCCGCCTGCTGATTGATTCTTTTGAAGAGCCTGAAGTTGAGGGCGGCATTCTGGATGTTGGCTGCGGGTACGGCCCGATTGGTTTATCGCTCGCCAGCGACTTTAAAGACCGGACCATCCACATGATTGACGTTAATGAGAGAGCCGTAGAGCTATCAAATGAAAATGCGGAACAAAATGGAATAACAAACGTTAAGATTTATCAGAGTGATTTGTTTTCGAACGTTGATTCTGCTCAAACATTTGCTTCTATTCTTACAAATCCCCCAATCCGAGCCGGAAAAAAAGTTGTCCATGCTATCTTTGAGAAAAGCGCTGAACACTTAAAAACTTCAGGTGAGTTGTGGATCGTCATACAGAAAAAACAAGGCGCGCCTTCTGCCATTGAAAAGCTCGAGGAATTGTTCGATGAAGTTTCTGTCGTTCAAAAAAAGAAAGGCTATTATATCATTAAAGCAAAAAAAGTTTGACTCGGTATTTTAGCTATGTTAATATTATAAAATGCCAATGTATATATTTTGCTTGATATGATGAATTGTCAATATCTATGTATAAATTATACAAGTATGGAAATGCTAATAAAATCGGTATTTGTTTTTGGATGTGGTTTTCTTAATTAGAAACCCTTTTTTCTTTTGTCTTGTAAAAGTATTTTCTTTCTTTGGAAGAAATGCTTATTACACATATAATACGCATGATTTGAGGGGTGAATCAGTTGACAGGTCAACTAGTTCAGTATGGACGACACCGCCAGCGCAGAAGCTATGCTCGCATTAGCGAAGTGTTAGAATTACCAAATCTCATTGAAATTCAAACCTCTTCTTATCAGTGGTTTCTTGATGAGGGTCTTAGAGAGATGTTTCAAGACATATCGCCAATTGAGGATTTCACTGGTAACCTCTCTCTTGAGTTCATTGATTATAGTTTAGGTGAGCCTAAATATCCTGTAGAGGAATCAAAAGAACGTGATGTGACTTACTCAGCTCCGCTAAGAGTGAAGGTTCGTTTAATTAACAAAGAAACTGGAGAGGTAAAAGACCAAGATGTCTTCATGGGGGATTTCCCAATCATGACAGATACAGGTACTTTTATCATTAACGGTGCGGAACGCGTAATCGTTTCCCAGCTTGTTCGGTCTCCAAGTGTATATTTCAGTGGTAAAGTAGACAAAAACGGTAAAAAAGGTTTTACCGCTACTGTCATTCCAAACCGTGGCGCATGGTTAGAATACGAAACTGATGCGAAAGATGTTGTTTATGTCCGCATTGATCGCACACGTAAGTTGCCGGTTACGGTTCTTTTGCGTGCTCTCGGCTTCGGTTCCGATCAAGAGATTCTTGATCTCGTAGGAGAAAATGAATACCTGCGAAATACGCTTGATAAAGATAACACAGAAAATAGCGACAAAGCTTTGCTTGAAATTTACGAACGTCTCCGTCCTGGAGAGCCACCTACAGTTGAAAATGCGAAAAGCTTGCTTGATTCGCGTTTCTTTGATCCGAAACGTTACGATCTTGCAAATGTAGGACGCTATAAAATTAATAAAAAACTTCATATTAAGAATCGCCTCTTTAATCAGAGACTTGCTGAAACGCTTGTTGACCCTGAAACAGGAGAAATCCTGGCTGAAAAAGGTCAGATTCTTGATAGAAGAACACTTGATAAAGTACTGCCATACTTAGAAAACGGAATCGGTTTCAGAAAGCTGTATCCAAATGGCGGTGTTGTTGAAGATGAAGTAACTCTTCAATCGATTAAAATCTATGCTCCGACTGACCAAGAAGGAGAACAGGTTATCAATGTAATCGGCAATGCTTACATTGAAGAAGAGATTAAAAACATTACGCCTGCTGATATTATTTCCTCTATCAGCTACTTCTTCAACCTGCTGCACGGAGTAGGCGATACAGATGATATCGATCATCTTGGAAACCGCCGTTTGCGTTCTGTAGGTGAACTTCTCCAGAACCAATTCCGTATCGGGTTAAGCCGGATGGAGCGTGTGGTTCGTGAGAGAATGTCAATTCAAGATACGAATACAATTACGCCTCAGCAACTGATCAATATTCGTCCTGTTATTGCGTCCATTAAAGAGTTCTTTGGAAGCTCTCAGCTTTCCCAGTTCATGGACCAGACGAACCCGCTTGCTGAATTAACGCATAAGCGTCGTCTGTCAGCATTAGGACCAGGCGGATTGACACGTGAGCGTGCCGGAATGGAAGTGCGTGACGTTCACTACTCCCACTATGGCCGTATGTGTCCGATTGAAACACCTGAGGGTCCAAACATCGGTTTGATCAACTCGCTTTCATCTTATGCAAAAGTAAACCGTTTTGGTTTCATCGAAACGCCTTATCGCCGTGTTGACCCTGAAACAGGGAAGGTAACGGGCAGAATCGATTACTTAACTGCTGATGAAGAGGATAACTATGTTGTCGCTCAGGCGAACGCTCGTCTTGATGACGATGGCTCATTTATTGATGACAGCATCATAGCCCGTTTCCGCGGGGAGAACACCGTTGTTTCCAGAAACCGTGTGGATTACATGGATGTATCACCTAAGCAGGTTGTTTCTGCTGCGACAGCATGTATCCCGTTCCTAGAAAACGATGACTCCAACCGTGCCCTCATGGGAGCGAACATGCAACGTCAGGCTGTGCCTTTGATGCAGCCGGAAGCGCCGTTCGTTGGAACTGGTATGGAATATGTATCAGGTAAAGACTCTGGTGCCGCTGTTATTTGTAAACACCCTGGTATCGTTGAACGCGTAGAAGCGAAGAACGTTTGGGTTCGCCGTTATGAAGAAGTAGATGGTCAAAAAGTAAAAGGGAACCTGGATAAATACAGCATGCTGAAATTTGTCCGCTCCAACCAAGGTACTTGCTACAATCAACGTCCGATCGTAAGTGTAGGCGATGAAGTGGTAAAAGGAGAAATCCTTGCTGACGGTCCTTCTATGGAGCTTGGTGAACTTGCACTTGGCCGTAACGTAATGGTTGGCTTCATGACTTGGGATGGTTACAACTATGAGGATGCCATCATCATGAGTGAACGCCTTGTGAAGGATGATGTTTATACATCTATCCATATTGAAGAATATGAATCAGAAGCACGCGATACAAAACTTGGACCTGAAGAAATCACTCGCGATATTCCAAACGTCGGTGAAGATGCGCTTCGCAATCTTGATGACCGCGGAATCATCCGTATTGGGGCAGAAGTGAAAGACGGAGATCTTCTTGTTGGTAAAGTAACGCCTAAAGGTGTAACCGAACTGACTGCTGAAGAACGCCTGCTTCACGCCATCTTCGGTGAAAAGGCCCGCGAGGTTCGTGATACTTCTCTTCGTGTGCCTCACGGCGGCGGCGGGATTATCCACGACGTTAAAGTCTTCAATCGTGAAGACGGAGATGAACTTCCTCCAGGCGTTAACCAGTTGGTACGTGTGTATATCGTTCAGAAACGTAAGATTTCTGAAGGGGATAAAATGGCCGGTCGTCACGGTAACAAGGGTGTTATCTCTAAGATTCTTCCTGAAGAGGATATGCCTTACCTTCCTGACGGCACACCAATTGATATCATGCTTAACCCGCTGGGCGTACCATCACGTATGAACATCGGGCAGGTATTGGAGCTTCACATGGGTATGGCCGCTCGTTATCTCGGCATCCACATTGCGTCACCGGTATTTGACGGAGCGCGTGAAGAGGATGTTTGGGAAACACTTGAAGAAGCCGGAATGTCTCGTGACGCCAAAACGGTTCTTTACGACGGGCGTAGCGGAGAGCCGTTTGATAACCGTGTATCTGTCGGTATTATGTACATGATTAAATTGGCTCACATGGTTGACGATAAACTTCATGCGCGCTCTACAGGTCCTTACTCACTTGTTACGCAGCAGCCTCTTGGCGGTAAAGCGCAATTTGGCGGACAGCGTTTTGGTGAGATGGAGGTTTGGGCACTTGAAGCTTACGGTGCGGCTTACACTCTTCAAGAAATTCTGACTGTTAAATCTGATGACGTGGTTGGACGTGTGAAAACATACGAAGCCATCGTTAAAGGCGACAACGTTCCTGAACCAGGTGTTCCGGAATCATTCAAAGTATTAATCAAAGAACTTCAAAGCTTAGGTATGGATGTCAAAATCCTTTCTGGTGATGAAGAAGAAATAGAAATGAGAGATTTAGAAGACGAAGAAGATGCAAAACAAGCTGACGGCCTGGCGTTATCAGGTGATGAAGAGCCGGAGGAAACAGCATCTGCAGACGTTGAACGAGATGTAGTAACAAAAGAATAATCTCTAGTTATAAAGGCAAGTGACATCGGTTAATCCGAAGATAAAAAGGGAGGTAGGCCCCTTGCTAGATGTGAACAATTTTGAGTATATGAACATCGGTCTTGCTTCACCGGATAAAATCCGTTCATGGTCTTTTGGTGAAGTGAAAAAGCCTGAAACGATAAACTATCGTACGTTAAAACCTGAAAAGGACGGTCTATTCTGCGAACGCATTTTCGGACCGACTAAAGACTGGGAATGTCATTGCGGGAAGTACAAGCGAGTTCGTTATAAAGGCGTAGTTTGTGACCGCTGCGGAGTCGAAGTAACACGGGCTAAAGTCCGTCGTGAGAGAATGGGGCACATTGAACTGGCTGCCCCAGTTTCCCACATTTGGTATTTCAAAGGTATTCCAAGCCGTATGGGTCTTGTGCTGGATATGTCACCTCGTGCTTTAGAAGAAGTCATTTACTTTGCTTCTTACGTTGTAACTGATCCGGCAAACACACCGCTTGAAAAGAAACAGCTTCTGTCTGAGAAAGAATACCGTGCTTATCTCGATAAATACGGTAATAAATTCCAAGCATCTATGGGTGCAGAGGCGATTCATAAGCTTCTTCAAGATATTGATCTTGTAAAAGAAGTTGATATGTTAAAAGAAGAGCTGAAAACATCACAAGGGCAGCGCCGTACTCGTGCGATCAAACGCCTTGAAGTTTTAGAAGCCTTCCGTAACTCAGGAAACAAGCCTTCTTGGATGATCCTTGATGTGCTCCCTGTTATTCCTCCTGAGCTTAGACCGATGGTTCAGCTTGATGGCGGACGTTTTGCGACTTCTGATTTGAACGACCTTTATCGTCGTGTCATCAACCGTAATAATCGTTTGAAACGTCTTTTGGATCTTGGTGCACCTAGCATCATTGTTCAAAACGAAAAGCGTATGCTTCAAGAGGCTGTCGATGCCTTAATTGACAACGGCCGCCGCGGACGCCCTGTAACAGGTCCTGGTAACAGACCGTTAAAATCTCTTTCTCACATGTTGAAAGGGAAGCAAGGCCGTTTCCGTCAAAACCTTCTTGGTAAACGTGTCGATTACTCCGGACGTTCTGTAATCGTTGTTGGTCCTCATTTGAAAATGTACCAATGCGGATTGCCGAAGGAAATGGCGCTTGAACTTTTCAAACCTTTCGTTATGAAAGAGCTTGTTGAAAAAGGTCTTGCTCACAACATTAAGAGTGCGAAACGTAAAATTGAGCGCGTACAGCCTGAGGTATGGGATGTACTAGAATCAGTTATTAAGGAGCACCCGGTACTTCTGAACCGTGCCCCTACACTTCACAGACTAGGTATCCAAGCGTTTGAACCAACGCTTGTTGAAGGACGCGCAATCCGCCTTCACCCACTCGTATGTACAGCTTATAACGCTGACTTTGATGGTGACCAAATGGCGGTTCACGTACCATTATCTGCAGAAGCTCAAGCTGAAGCACGTATCTTGATGCTTGCCGCTCAGAACATCTTGAACCCTAAAGATGGTAAACCGGTTGTAACACCGTCTCAGGATATGGTACTGGGTAACTATTATCTGACACTTGAGCGTGCCGGTGCTGTCGGTGAAGGTATGGTTTTCAAGAATACAGACGAAGCGCTTCTTGCTTATCAAAACGGATATGTCCACCTTCATACGAGAGTAGCTGTTCCAGCTAGCGCCCTTAAGAATGTGACATTTACCGAAGAGCAGCGCTCAAAATTGTTAATTACAACTGTCGGTAAGCTTGTCTTCAATGAAATTCTGCCGGAATCATTCCCTTACATGAATGAACCAACGAAGAGCAACATTGAAGAGAAAACACCTGACCGTTTCTTCTTAGAAAAAGGTGCCGATGTTAAAGCTGCCATTGCACAGCAGCCAATCAATGCACCGTTTAAAAAAGGCATTCTGGGTAAAATCATCGCGGAAATCTTCAAACGATTCCATATCACGGAAACGTCTAAAATGCTTGACCGCATGAAAAACCTAGGTTTCAGATACTCTACAAAAGCTGGTATTACAGTTGGTGTTTCTGATATCGTCGTTCTCGATGATAAGCAAGAAATCCTTGAAGAAGCACAAGGTAAAGTTGATAACGTCATGAAGCAATTCCGACGTGGTCTAATCACTGAAGAAGAACGCTATGAGAGAGTTATCTCTATCTGGAGTGCTGCGAAAGACGTTATCCAAGGCAAACTAATGCAATCACTTGATGAGCTCAACCCAATCTACATGATGAGTGACTCTGGTGCCCGTGGTAACGCGTCTAACTTTACACAGCTTGCCGGAATGCGCGGTCTGATGGCCAACCCGGCTGGACGTATCATTGAATTGCCGATCAAATCAAGTTTCCGTGAAGGTCTGACAGTATTGGAGTACTTTATCTCTACTCACGGTGCGCGTAAAGGTCTTGCCGATACCGCCCTTAAAACAGCTGACTCAGGATACCTTACACGTCGTCTCGTTGACGTTGCACAGGATGTTATCATCCGTGAAACTGATTGCGGAACTGACCGAGGCATCCTTGCTAAGCCTCTTAAAGAAGGAACGGAAACCATTGAGCGCTTAGAAGAACGCTTAATTGGCCGATTTGCACGAAAACAAGTGAAACACCCTGAAACAGGTGAAGTACTTGTCAATGAAAACGAACTGATCGATGAAGATAAAGCACTAGAGATTGTTGAAGCCGGCATTGAAGAAGTCTGGATTCGTTCTGCCTTCACATGTAACACGCCTCATGGTGTATGTAAACGATGCTATGGCCGAAATCTTGCAACTGGCTCCGATGTTGAAGTCGGTGAGGCTGTCGGTATCATTGCTGCCCAATCAATCGGTGAGCCTGGTACACAGTTAACAATGCGTACATTCCATACAGGCGGGGTTGCCGGAGACGATATCACACAGGGTCTTCCGCGTATCCAAGAGCTTTTTGAAGCGCGTAATCCGAAAGGTCAGGCAACAATTACAGAAATCGACGGTACAGTCGTTGAGATCAATGAAGTTCGTGATAAGCAACAGGAAATTGTGGTTCAAGGCGCAGTGGAAACACGTTCTTATACGGCACCTTATAACTCCCGTTTGAAAGTAGCGGAAGGAGATAAAATTACTCGAGGCCAAGTACTGACAGAAGGTTCAATCGATCCGAAAGAGCTTCTGAAAGTGACTGACATGACTGCTGTTCAAGAGTATCTTCTCCATGAGGTTCAAAAGGTTTATCGTATGCAGGGTGTTGAAATCGGTGATAAACACGTAGAAGTAATGGTTCGCCAGATGCTTCGCAAAGTCCGCGTGATTGATGCCGGTGACACTGATGTGCTTCCAGGTACATTGCTTGATATTCACCAATTTACTGAAGCGAACAAAAAGGTATTGCTTGAAGGTAATCGTCCTGCTACAGGCCGTCCTGTCTTACTCGGTATTACAAAAGCATCTCTTGAAACTGATTCATTCTTATCTGCTGCTTCCTTCCAGGAAACAACACGTGTCCTTACAGACGCAGCGATCAAAGGTAAGCGTGATGAGCTTCTCGGCTTGAAAGAGAATGTTATCATCGGTAAGCTTGTTCCGGCTGGTACAGGTATGATGAAATACCGAAAAGTAAAAACAGTTTCAAATGTTCAGCCGACTGATGACATGGTTCCGGTTGAATAATTGATTTAAAGCTGCTGAAAGACTGCAAAACAGTCTTTCAGCAGATATTTTTAATAAAAAATCACTCTATGAGAAGAACGAAACTAAAAAATGTCATACTATGTTGACATACGTCTCCTAGAATGATAATATAACCAAGGTGCTCGAAATAAACCTGTTACTTTGGAGGATGTATTTATGTCTTATGATAAAGTATCACAGGCCAAATCAATTATTATTGGTACGAAGCAAACAGTGAAAGCTCTAAAACGAGGTTCGGTAAAGGAAGTAGTCGTTGCAGAAGACGCAGATCCTATCCTTACGAAAAGTGTTATTACACTTGCGAAAGATCAGGGGATCGCAGTCTCAATGGTCGAATCCATGAAAAAGCTCGGCAAAGCCTGCGGAATTGAAGTAGGAGCAGCAGCTGTTGCCATTATGTTATAACGTACTTTTTTGTTTTTGCGTGAGATTTTTTCTCGTGTGAAGACATTGTTTTTTGCCTTTTGATGAACCACCTGGGTATGTGGGTTATAAAACGTAATGAAGGGAGGAAAAAATAATGCCTACAATCAATCAGCTAATTCGTAAAGGACGCGTGAGTAAAGTAGAAAACTCAAAGTCTCCTGCACTTAACAAAGGATACAACAGCTTTAAAAAAGAGCACACTAATGTATCTTCTCCACAAAAACGCGGGGTATGTACTCGTGTTGGTACAATGACACCGAAAAAACCGAACTCAGCACTTCGTAAATATGCTCGTGTTCGTTTGACTAACGGAATCGAGGTTACGGCTTACATTCCTGGTATCGGTCACAACCTGCAAGAGCACAGCGTTGTACTAATCCGCGGCGGACGTGTAAAAGACTTACCAGGGGTACGTTACCACATCGTTCGTGGTGCGCTTGACACTGCTGGAGTAGAAAACCGTGCGCAAGGCCGTTCTAAATACGGAACTAAACGTCCTAAAGCAAAATAATAAACACAAAAACGTAAAAATAATGAAGGGAGGATATTCAGATGCCACGTAAAGGTCCTGTAGCAAAAAGAGATGTTTTACCTGATCCGCTTTATAATTCTAAGCTTGTATCTCGTCTAATCAACAAAATGATGATCGATGGTAAAAAAGGTAAGTCTCAAACAATCCTATACAAGTCATTCGATATCATTAAAGAACGTACTGGCAATGATGCAATGGAGGTTTTCGAACAAGCATTGAAAAACATCATGCCTGTACTTGAAGTTAAAGCACGCCGTGTAGGTGGTGCGAACTACCAAGTTCCTGTAGAAGTTCGTCCTGAACGTCGTACTACTCTTGGACTTCGCTGGTTAGTAAACTATGCTCGTCTTCGCGGAGAAAAAACGATGGAAGAGCGTTTAGCTAACGAAATCCTTGACGCAGCTAACAATACTGGTGCTGCTGTTAAGAAACGTGAAGATACTCATAAGATGGCTGAAGCAAACAAAGCTTTTGCTCACTATCGCTGGTAGGTTTCATATATTTAAAAAACACAATTTCCTAATAAGGAAGGAGAAATTACCCAATGGCAAGAGAGTTCTCCTTAGATAAAACTCGTAATATCGGGATCATGGCTCACATTGATGCTGGTAAAACGACTACTACAGAACGTATCTTGTTCTACACAGGCCGTATCCACAAAATTGGTGAAACTCATGAAGGAGCTTCACAAATGGACTGGATGGAGCAGGAACAAGAACGCGGTATCACAATCACATCCGCTGCGACAACTGCGCAGTGGAAAGGATACCGCGTAAACATCATCGATACTCCAGGACACGTAGACTTCACAGTTGAAGTTGAACGTTCTCTTCGTGTACTTGATGGTGCGGTTGCCGTACTTGATGCACAATCAGGCGTTGAGCCTCAAACAGAAACAGTATGGCGCCAAGCAACAACTTACGGAGTTCCGCGTGTCGTATTTGTCAACAAAATGGACAAAATCGGCGCAGACTTCCTTTACTCTGTAGGTACTTTAAGAGACCGTCTTCAAGCTAACGCCCATGCAATCCAATTGCCAATCGGTGCTGAAGACAATTTCGAAGGTATCATCGACCTTGTAGAAAACGTTGCGTATTTCTACGAAGATGATCTTGGAACTCGTTCTGATGCGAAAGAAATCCCTGAAGAGTACAAAGAACAAGCCGAAGAGCTTCGTAACAGCTTAATTGAAGCTGTCGCAGAGCTTGATGAAGAGCTTATGGAAAAGTACCTCGAAGGTGAAGAAATCACAATCGACGAGTTGAAAGCTGCAATCCGTAAAGGTACTTTGAATGTTGAATTCTATCCAGTACTAGTCGGTTCCGCTTTCAAAAACAAAGGTGTTCAGCTTGTACTTGATGCAGTTCTTGACTACCTTCCTGCACCAACTGATGTTGCTGCAATCAAAGGTGTACGCCCGGATACTGATGAAGAGATTGTTCGTCATTCTTCTGATGAAGAGCCATTCTCTGCACTTGCATTTAAAGTAATGACTGACCCTTATGTTGGTAAGCTGACGTTCTTCCGTGTGTACTCTGGAACTCTTGATTCCGGTTCATACGTGAAAAACTCAACAAAAGGCAAACGTGAGCGTGTCGGACGTATCCTGCAAATGCATGCCAACAGCCGTGAAGAGATCGCTACTGTTTATGCAGGAGACATCGCAGCTGCTGTAGGTCTAAAAGATACATCTACTGGAGATACTCTATGTGACGAAAAGGATCTTGTAATCCTTGAATCAATGGAATTCCCAGAGCCGGTTATCGATGTAGCGATTGAGCCTAAATCAAAAGCTGACCAAGATAAAATGGGTATCGCTTTAGCGAAACTTGCTGAAGAAGATCCTACATTCCGTACTCAAACAAATCCGGAAACTGGTCAGACGATCATCTCTGGTATGGGTGAACTTCACCTCGATATCATTGTTGACCGTATGAAGCGTGAATTCAAAGTAGAAGCTAACGTAGGTGCTCCTCAAGTTGCGTACCGTGAAACATTCCGTTCAGGTGCAAAAGTTGAAGGTAAATTCGTACGTCAATCTGGTGGACGCGGTCAATTCGGACACGTTTGGATTGAATTCGAACCTAATGAAGAAGGCGCTGGATTTGAATTCGAAAACGCAATCGTCGGTGGTGTTGTTCCTCGTGAATACATCCCAGCCGTACAAGCAGGTCTTGAAGACTCTCTTGAAAATGGTGTCTTAGCAGGATTCCCGCTAATTGACATCAAGGCAAAACTTTTTGATGGATCTTACCATGATGTTGACTCAAATGAAATGGCGTTTAAAGTCGCTGCTTCAATGGCATTGAAAAATGCAGTCAGCAAATGTAACCCTGTTCTTCTTGAACCAATTATGAAAGTTGAAGTTGTTATTCCTGAAGAATACATGGGAGACATCATGGGTGATGTTACTTCTCGTCGCGGACGCGTAGAAGGTATGGAAGCTCGCGGTAACGCACAAGTTGTTCGCGCGATGGTTCCTCTTGCTGAAATGTTCGGTTACGCTACTGCACTTCGTTCTAATACGCAAGGTCGCGGTACGTTCACTATGTTCATGGATCACTACGAAGAAGTACCGAAGAGCATTTCTGAAGAAATTATCAAAAAAAATAAAGGCGAATAATTGATTTTGCCTCTTAACTCAAGTATAACTACTATTGTAAGATGAGGAAGTGAAAGCTTTCTTTCACTTCCTATCACACTATACATTACTAATTAAAAGCTCTTAAGGAGGATTTTAGAATGGCTAAAGAAAAATTCGACCGTTCCAAATCACATGCCAATATTGGTACAATTGGACACGTTGACCATGGTAAAACAACATTAACTGCTGCTATCACAACAGTACTTCATAAGAAATCTGGTAAAGGTACAGCTATGGCGTACGATCAAATTGATGGTGCACCAGAAGAGCGCGAGCGCGGAATCACAATCTCTACTGCACACGTTGAGTATGAAACTGAAACTCGTCACTATGCACACGTTGACTGCCCAGGACACGCTGACTATGTTAAAAACATGATCACTGGTGCTGCGCAAATGGACGGAGCTATCCTTGTAGTATCTGCTGCTGATGGCCCAATGCCACAAACTCGTGAGCATATCCTTCTTTCTAAAAACGTTGGTGTACCATACATCGTTGTATTCTTAAACAAATGCGACATGGTAGACGACGAAGAGCTTCTTGAACTAGTTGAAATGGAAGTTCGCGATCTTCTTAGCGAATATGACTTCCCTGGTGATGATGTACCAGTAATCAAAGGTTCTGCTCTTAAAGCACTTGAAGGTGACGCTGATTACGAAGCAAAAATCTTCGAACTTATGGATGCGGTTGATGAGTACATCCCAACTCCAGAGCGTGACACTGAAAAACCATTCATGATGCCAGTTGAGGACGTATTCTCAATCACTGGTCGTGGTACAGTTGCTACTGGACGTGTTGAACGCGGACAAGTTAAAGTCGGTGACGAAGTAGAAATCATCGGTCTTCAAGAAGAAAACAAGAAAACAACTGTTACAGGTGTTGAAATGTTCCGTAAGCTTCTTGATTACGCTGAAGCTGGAGACAACATTGGAGCCCTTCTTCGCGGTGTAGCTCGTGAAGATATCCAACGTGGTCAAGTACTTGCTAAACCAGGTACAATCACTCCGCACAGCAAATTCAAAGCTGAAGTTTACGTTCTTTCTAAAGAAGAGGGTGGACGTCATACTCCATTCTTCTCTAACTACCGTCCTCAGTTCTACTTCCGTACAACTGACGTAACTGGTATCATCCAACTTCCAGAAGGCGTAGAAATGGTTATGCCTGGAGACAACACTGAAATGATCGTTGAACTTATCTCTACAATCGCTATCGAAGAAGGAACTCGTTTCTCTATTCGTGAAGGCGGACGTACTGTTGGTTCAGGCGTTGTTTCTACAATCACTGAGTAATAGTATGATCATAAACGAGACCCCCTGCGGGTCTCGTTTTTTATTTTATAATCTATTTCTTGTATAATAGGATCTATCATATTCGAGGGGCTAATTTTTATGATTCCTGAAAAGAGATCAATCGCTATCATGAAAGAACTGACCATTGACAAAACGAAGCAAATGCTGATGATTAATGGGGCTGATGTGAAAAATCCTTTGCTGCTTTTTTTACATGGCGGGCCGGGGACGCCCCAAATCGGGTATGTTAGGCATTATCAAAAAGAGCTGGAACAGCATTTTACAGTAGTACATTGGGATCAAAGAGGATCAGGGCTTTCTTATTCAAAACGAATTCCTCATCACTCCATGACAATCAGTCATTTCATTAATGATGCAATTCAAGTCACTCAATGGGTCCTAGACCATTTTTCAAAAACAAAACTATATCTTGCCGGCCATTCGTGGGGCTCGGTGCTAGCACTTCATGTACTGCAGCAACGTCCGGAGTTGTATTACGCGTATTATGGAATCAGCCAGGTTGTTAACCCTCACTATGAAGAATCAGCTGCTTATCATTATATTCGTGAAATGTGTGATGCAAAGAGAGCCAGTATAGTATCCAAGGCCATACGGTTTATTGGCGCTCCGCCTTGGGAGAAGGAGATCAATCATCATATCTATCGGTTTTGTGTCGAGATGAGTAGGGGAGGATTCACTCACCATCATCGTCAAGCTCTATCTATTTTTTTTCAAATGCTTACCGGGAATGAGTATGGAATAAAAAACATGCACAAATTCCTCAATGGACATCGATTCAGCAAAAAACATTTAACTGATGAGTTGTACCAGTTTAATGGATTTGCATCAATTCCTTCTATTAAAGTACCGTGCTTTTTCATTTCGGGGAGACATGATCTAATTGTTCCTGCTGAAATATCAAAACAGTTTTATCAAGAGCTTGACGCGCCTGAAAAGCACTGGCTTCAATTTGAGAATTCCGCTCACACCCCGCATATCGAGGAGCCATCATTATTCGCAAGTACATTGAGTCGCCACGCACTGCACCACTTATGATAGGTCCTTGATAAATAAGACAAACACCTGTATAATAAAAAAAGTATGCAAATCATGCATATCTTAAATAAGTCTTGCAACATACGTCTATTTTCTGTATAATGGTGTATGTTGGTCTTTTGACTGCGATGAAGCGAGAGGTTGCTGACACACCCGGCCGCTTTGCCATGGCAAGGTGTTCAGGTTTTTCTCGCGGAGAACTGTCTAACGTGATGTAGGCGAAAAGGAGGGAAAATAATGGCAAAACAAAAAATTCGTATTCGTTTGAAAGCATATGATCATAGAATCCTTGATCAATCTGCTGAGAAGATTGTTGAAACGGCAAAACGTTCTGGTGCCAGCGTATCTGGTCCGATCCCGTTGCCAACTGAAAAATCAGTTTACACAATCCTTCGTGCGGTGCACAAATACAAAGATTCTCGTGAGCAATTTGAAATGCGTACACATAAACGTTTAATCGACATTGTGAACCCAACACCACAAACTGTTGATGCTCTCATGCGATTAGATTTACCATCTGGTGTCGATATCGAAATTAAACTTTAATTCTAAAATATAGAATGATCTTAATAGGAGGTGTGACGAATGACCAAAGGAATCTTAGGAAGAAAAATTGGTATGACGCAAGTATTCGCAGAAAACGGTGATCTTATTCCGGTAACTGTTATTGAAGCTGCTCCAAACGTTGTTCTTCAAAAGAAATCAGCTGAAAACGATGGCTACGAGGCTATCCAGCTTGGTTTTGACGACAAGCGAGAAAAGCTTTCTAACAAACCTGAAAAAGGACACGTTGCAAAAGCGGAAACTGCTCCTAAGCGCTTCGTTAAAGAATTACGCGGAGTGGAAATGGATGCGTATGAAGTTGGTCAGGAAGTCAAGGTTGAAATTTTCTCTGCTGGAGAAATCGTAGATGTAACAGGAGTATCTAAAGGTAAAGGTTTCCAAGGTGCAATCAAGCGCCACGGACAATCTCGCGGACCAATGTCTCACGGTTCACGCTACCACCGTCGTCCTGGTTCAATGGGACCTGTAGATCCTAACCGTGTATTCAAAGGCAAACTATTACCTGGACGTATGGGCGGAGATCAAATCACTGTTCAAAACCTTGAAATCGTTAAAGTTGATGCGGAACGCAATCTTCTTTTGATCAAAGGTAACGTACCTGGTCCGAAGAAAACTTTAATCACTGTTAAAAGTGCTGTTAAATCTAAATAACTCTCTTAGGAAAGGAGGAAATTGATCATGCCAAAAGTAGCATTATACAACCAAAACGGTTCTACTGCTGGTGACATCGAATTAAACACTTCTGTATTTGGTATCGAGCCAAATGAGAGTGTTGTATTCGACGCTATTCTTATGCAAAGAGCTTCCTTACGTCAAGGATCTCACAAAGTAAAAAATCGTTCTGAAGTACGCGGCGGAGGTCGTAAACCATGGCGTCAAAAAGGTACTGGACGTGCCCGTCAAGGTTCTATCCGTTCACCGCAATGGCGCGGAGGTGGTGTCGTATTCGGCCCAACACCACGCAGCTATTCTTATAAATTACCTAAAAAAGTTCGCCGCTTGGCAATCAAATCAGTATTGTCTTCTAAAGTGATCGACAACAACATCATCGTACTTGAAGATCTTGCTCTTGATACAGCTAAAACAAAAGAAATGGCAGCTATCCTTAAAGGATTATCTGTTGAGAAAAAAGCTTTAATTGTAACTGCGGATGCTAACGAAGCAGTCGCTTTATCTGCTCGCAACATTCCTGGAGTTACTGTAGTTGAAGCTAACGGAATCAACGTTTTAGACGTTGTCAACCACGAGAAGCTTCTGATTACAAAAGCAGCGGTTGAAAAAGTAGAGGAGGTGCTTGCATAATGAAAGATCCTCGTGATGTTCTAAAGCGCCCCGTCATTACTGAACGTTCTGCTGATTTAATGGCTGAAAAGAAATACACTTTTGAAGTTGATGTAAGAGCTAATAAAACAGAAGTGAAAGACGCGATTGAAAGCATCTTTGGAGTGAAAGTTGACAAAGTCAACATCATGAACTACAAAGGTAAATCAAAACGTGTCGGACGCTACACTGGTATGACTAGCCGTCGCAGAAAAGCGATCGTAAAACTTACTGCAGACAGCAAAGAAATCGAAATTTTTGAAGCTTAATTATCTGTAAAAAGAAGGAGGGAAATTCAAAATGGCGATTAAAAAGTATAAACCGACCTCTAATGGACGTCGTGGCATGACAACTTCAGATTTTGCTGAAATCACGACTGACAAGCCGGAAAAATCCTTGCTTGCTCCCCTTCACAAAAAAGGTGGACGTAACAACCAAGGTAAATTGACTGTACGTCACCAAGGTGGCGGACATAAACGCCAATACCGTGTTATCGACTTCAAACGCGATAAAGATGGTATACCTGGACGCGTTGCTACAGTTGAATACGATCCAAACCGTTCAGCTAACATCGCTCTAATCAACTATGCAGACGGAGAAAAACGTTACATTCTTGCTCCTAAAGGAATTCAAGTGGGTACTGAAATCATGTCAGGTCCTGAAGCTGACATTAAAGTAGGTAATGCACTTCCACTTATCAACATCCCTGTTGGTACTGTTGTGCATAACATTGAATTAAAACCTGGCAAAGGCGGACAGCTTGTACGTTCAGCTGGTACATCTGCTCAGGTTCTTGGTAAAGAAGGTAAATACGTTCTTGTGCGTCTTAACTCTGGGGAAGTTCGCATGATTCTTTCTGCTTGCCGTGCTTCTATCGGTCAAGTAGGTAATGAACAGCACGAACTTATCAACATTGGTAAAGCTGGACGTTCTCGCTGGAAAGGCATCCGTCCTACAGTTCGTGGTTCTGTAATGAACCCTAACGATCACCCACACGGTGGTGGTGAAGGACGTGCGCCAATCGGACGTAAATCACCTATGTCTCCATGGGGTAAACCAACTCTTGGATTCAAGACACGTAAGAAAAAGAGCAAATCTGATAAATTTATCGTACGTCGTCGTAAAAATAAATAACGGGGTTGTCTACGGTTCATTTCGGACCGTAGTGCAATCACGAAGGGAGGTTCCAAAATGGCTCGCAGCTTGAAAAAAGGACCATTTGTCGATGGACACTTGATGACAAAAATCGAGAAATTAAACGAATCAGACAAGAAACAAGTGGTAAAAACTTGGTCTCGTCGTTCCACTATTTTCCCACAGTTTATTGGTCACACAATCGCAGTCTATGACGGACGTAAACACGTGCCTGTATTCATCTCTGAAGATATGGTAGGGCACAAGTTGGGTGAATTCGCTCCAACTCGTACGTACAAAGGTCATGCTAGTGATGACAAAAAAACAAGACGCTAAGAGAGGAGGCTTTTAAATGCAAGCTAAAGCTGTTGCAAGAACAGTCCGTATTGCTCCTCGTAAAGCACGTCTAGTAATGGACCTAATTCGAGGCAAGCAAGTAGGTGAGGCAGTATCAATCTTGAACCTTACACCAAGAGCTGCTTCTCCAATTATCGAGAAAGTATTAAAATCCGCTATTGCAAATGCTGAGCATAACTATGAAATGGACGTTAACAACCTGGTTATTTCTCAAGCATTCGTTGACGAAGGCCCTACGTTAAAAAGATTCCGCCCACGTGCTATGGGACGTGCGAGCCAAATCAACAAACGTACGAGCCACATTACAATCGTTGTATCAGAAAAGAAGGAGGGATAAGTAGTGGGTCAAAAGGTAAATCCAGTCGGTCTTCGTATCGGAGTCATTCGTGATTGGGAATCTAAGTGGTACGCTGGTAAAGATTACGCTGACTTCCTGCACGAAGATTTAAAAATTCGTGAATACATTAGCAAACGCCTTTCTGACGCTTCTGTTTCTAAAGTAGAAATCGAGCGTGCAGCAAACCGCGTTAACATTACGATCCACACAGCTAAGCCTGGTATGGTTATCGGTAAAGGCGGTTCTGAAGTTGAAGCACTTCGCAAAGCCCTTAACAGCCTTACTGGCAAGCGTGTACACATTAACATTCTTGAAATCAAAAGAGCAGATCTTGATGCACAGCTAGTTGCTGACAACATCGCTCGTCAATTAGAAAACCGTGTTTCTTTCCGCCGTGCGCAGAAACAACAAATCCAACGCACAATGCGCGCTGGAGCACAAGGTGTGAAAACAATGGTTTCTGGTCGTCTTGGCGGTGCAGATATCGCTCGTTCTGAATACTACAGTGAAGGAACTGTTCCATTGCACACATTACGTGCGGACATTGACTATGCAACATCTGAAGCTGACACTACTTACGGTAAGCTTGGTGTAAAAGTCTGGATCTATCGTGGAGAGGTTCTTCCTACTAAGAAGAAAACTGAGGAAGGAGGAAAATAATATGTTATTACCAAAACGCGTTAAATATCGCAGAGAGCATCGCGGAAAAATGCGTGGCCGTGCGAAAGGCGGTACTGAAGTACATTTTGGTGAGTTCGGTATCCAAGCTCTTGAAGCTTCATGGATTACTAACCGTCAAATCGAAGCTGCACGTATTGCGATGACTCGTTACATGAAACGTGGCGGTAAAGTTTGGATCAAAATTTTCCCTTCTAAACCTTACACTGCTAAACCACTTGAGGTACGTATGGGATCCGGTAAAGGGGCTCCAGAAGGTTGGGTAGCTGTTGTAAAACCGGGCAAAGTTTTATTTGAGATTTCTGGTGTGTCTGAAGAGGTTGCTCGTGAAGCGCTTCGTCTTGCATCTCACAAATTGCCAATTAAAACGAAGTTCGTAAAACGTGAAGAAATTGGTGGTGAATCAAATGAAAGCTAATGAAATTCGTGACCTTACCACTGCTGAAATTGAACAAAAAGTAAAGTCTCTTAAAGAAGAACTTTTCAATCTTCGCTTTCAATTAGCGACAGGACAACTTGAAAATACTGCTCGCATTCGTGAAGTGCGCAAAGCTATCGCGCGCATGAAAACTGTGATTCGTGAAAGAGAAATTGCTGCAAATAAATAATCACTGAGGGGAGGTCGTGAGCATGAGCGAACGTAACCAGCGCAAAGTTTACCAAGGCCGTGTAGTTTCTGACAAAATGGATAAAACCATTACTGTTGTTGTTGAAACATACAAAAAACATACACTTTACGGTAAACGCGTAAAATACTCAAAAAAATTCAAAGCACATGATGAAAATAATCAAGCTAAAATCGGTGACATCGTAAAGATCATGGAAACTCGTCCATTGTCTGCAACTAAGCGTTTCCGTCTAGTTGAAGTTGTCGAAGAAGCTGTTATTATCTAATAAAGTTCGGAATTCTTTTTCCGAAGGGAGGTAACAAATAATGATTCAACAAGAGACTCGTTTAAAAGTAGCTGATAACTCTGGCGCTCGTGAAGTGCTTACTATTAAAGTTCTTGGCGGTTCTGGACGCAAAACAGCTAACATTGGTGATGTCATTGTTTGCACGGTTAAACAAGCAACACCAGGAGGCGTTGTCAAAAAAGGTGAAGTCGTAAGAGCTGTTATCGTTCGCACGAAAAGCGGAGCACGCAGAAGCGACGGTTCATACATCAGCTTCGATGAGAATGCATGTGTTATCATCCGTGACGACAAGAGCCCGCGTGGAACTCGTATCTTCGGACCAGTTGCTCGTGAGTTGCGTGAAAACAACTTTATGAAAATTGTTTCTCTAGCTCCAGAAGTTATCTAATGAAATAAATGCCTTAGTCAAGGAGGTGCGATCAGGATGCATGTTAAAAAAGGCGATAAAGTAATGGTTATCTCTGGTAAAGATAAAGGCAAACAAGGAACAATCCTTGCTGCTTTCCCTAAAAAGGACCGCGTTTTAGTTGAAGGTGTGAACATGGTGAAGAAACACTCTAAACCAACTCAAGCTAATCCTCAAGGCGGTATTTCTAATCAAGAGGCGCCAATTCATGTATCAAACGTTATGCCGCTCGATCCTAAAACAGGTGAAGTGACTCGCGTAGGATACAAAGTGGAAGATGGCAAAAAAGTTCGTGTAGCAAAAAAATCTGGGCAAGTTCTAGATAAATAGTATTAAAAGGAAGGGAGGTCTATCTCATGAACCGCCTTAAAGAAAAGTACAATAAAGAAATTGCACCTGCTTTAATGACAAAGTTCAACTATAATTCTGTCATGCAAGTGCCTAAAATCGAAAAAATCGTAATCAACATGGGTGTTGGTGACGCTGTTCAAAACGCGAAAGCAATCGACAGTGCTGTTGAAGAATTAACGTTTATCGCAGGTCAAAAACCTGTCGTTACTCGTGCGAAGAAATCAATTGCTGGATTCCGTCTTCGTGAAGGAATGCCTATCGGTGCGAAAGTAACTCTTCGCGGAGAGCGCATGTATGATTTCCTTGATAAACTTATTTCTGTATCTTTACCGCGTGTACGTGACTTCCGCGGGATTTCTAAAAAATCTTTCGACGGTCGCGGTAACTACACACTTGGTATCAAAGAACAGTTAATCTTCCCTGAAATTGACTACGATAAAGTAACAAAGGTTCGCGGAATGGACATCGTTATCGTAACAACTGCTAATACTGACGAAGAAGCTCGTGAGCTATTAACTCAAGTAGGTATGCCGTTCCAGAAATAATCAATGAAAGGGAGGCGAAATCGTGGCTAAAAAGTCTATGATTGCGAAACAACAACGTACACCAAAGTTTAAAGTACAAGAGTACACACGCTGTGAACGCTGCGGACGTCCGCATTCAGTCATTCGTAAATTTAAACTTTGCCGTATTTGTTTCCGTGAGCTTGCATATAAAGGACAAATTCCTGGCGTGAAAAAAGCCAGCTGGTAATCCCCAAGAAAGGGAAGGAGGTAATTATATAATGGTTATGACAGATCCAATTGCAGATATGCTAACTCGTATTCGCAATGCAAACATGGTACGTCATGAGAAGCTTGAAATTCCTGCTTCTAAATTGAAAAGAGAAATTGCTGAAATTTTAAAGCGTGAAGGTTTCATTCGTGACGTTGAGTTCGTAGAAGACAGCAAACAAGGTATCATCCGCGTTTTCTTGAAATACGGACAAAACAACGAGCGCGTTATCACTGGTCTTAAAAGAATCAGCAAGCCTGGTTTGCGTGTATATGCTAAATCTAATGAAGTACCTCGCGTACTTAACGGTCTTGGAATTGCGATTATTTCTACATCACAAGGTGTTTTAACGGACAAAGAAGCCCGTGCAAAACAAGCTGGTGGAGAAGTTCTAGCATACGTTTGGTAAGAAGTTTAACATGAATGGAGGTGTTTGGTATGTCTCGTGTAGGTAAGAAGTTACTTGAGATTCCTTCTGATGTTACAGTTACGTTGAACGATAACAATACTGTAGCTGTGAAAGGACCAAAAGGAGAATTAACTCGTACGTTTCACCCTGATATGGAGATTAAAGTAGAGGACAATGTGCTTACAGTCGCTCGTCCTTCTGATCATAAAGAGCACCGTGCGCTGCATGGTACTACTCGCAGTCTGCTTGGCAACATGGTTGAAGGTGTATCTAAAGGATTTGAAAGAGGTTTGGAATTAGTCGGTGTCGGTTACCGTGCGTCTAAATCCGGAAATAAACTTGTTTTAAACGTTGGATACTCTCACCCTGTTGAGATCGTTCCTGAGGAAGGCATCGAAATTGAAGTTCCTTCTCAAACTAAAGTAGTTGTAAAAGGAACAGACAAAGAACGTGTAGGAGCTATTGCTGCTAACATTCGTGCTGTCCGTTCTCCAGAGCCTTACAAAGGTAAAGGTATCCGCTACGAAGGTGAAGTTGTTCGCCGCAAAGAAGGTAAATCTGCTAAGTAAGATCGCTTAAAGTGAAGAAAGGAGTGACCTAGATGATTACGAAAACTAGCAAAAATGCTGCTCGTCTTAAAAGACACGCTCGTGTTCGCGCTAAACTTTCCGGTACTGCTGAAAGACCGCGTCTGAACGTTTTCCGTTCTAACAAGCACATTTACGCTCAAATCATCGATGATGTAAATGGTGTAACACTTGCTAGTGCATCTACTCTCGATAAAGACTTGAACGTTGAAAGCACAGGAGATGCTTCTGCTGCTACTAAAGTTGGAGAATTAGTTGCAAAACGCGCTGCTGAAAAAGGCATTTCTGACGTAGTATTTGACCGTGGCGGATACTTATACCATGGACGTGTAAAAGCTTTAGCTGATGCTGCTCGTGAAGCTGGACTTAAATTTTAATAAAAGAAGGAGGGACACATGATTATGCGTCGTATTGACCCAAGCAAATTAGAGTTAGAAGAACGCTTAGTTACGGTTAACCGCGTAGCGAAAGTTGTTAAAGGTGGTCGTCGTTTCCGCTTCGCAGCTCTAGTAGTTGTCGGTGACAAAAACGGACACGTAGGATTCGGTACTGGTAAAGCACAAGAAGTACCAGAAGCGATCCGCAAAGCTGTTGAAGATGCGAAAAAGAATTTAATTGAAGTACCAATGGTTGGAACTACAATTCCACACGAAATCATCGGACGTTTCGGTGCAGGTAACATCTTGTTAAAACCTGCTTCTGAAGGTACTGGAGTTATCGCTGGAGGCCCTGTACGTGCGGTACTTGAGCTTGCAGGTGTAGCTGATATCCTTTCTAAGTCTTTAGGTTCTAACACACCGATCAACATGATTCGTGCAACTCTTCAAGGTTTAAGTGAACTTAAACGTGCTGAAGACGTTGCGAAGCTTCGTGGAAAATCTGTAGAAGAACTGTTAGGATAAGGAGGGAACATTAATGGCTAAATTAGAAATTACCCTCAAACGAAGTGTAATCGGTCGTCCGGAAGATCAACGCGTTACTGTGAGAACACTTGGTTTAAAGAAAACAAACCAAACTGTTGTTCATGAAGACAACGCTGCGATTCGCGGTATGATTAATAAAGTATCTCATTTAGTTTCTGTTAAAGAACAATAAAAATATTTGATCGGATAAGGAGGTGTCCTAATGAAACTTCATGAATTAAAACCTTCAGAAGGTTCACGCAAAACGCGTAATCGCGTAGGTCGTGGTATTGGTTCTGGTAACGGTAAAACAGCTGGTAAAGGTCACAAAGGTCAAAACGCTCGTTCTGGCGGCGGTGTGCGTCCAGGATTCGAGGGGGGACAAATGCCTTTATTCCAACGTCTTCCTAAACGCGGTTTCACTAACATCAACCGCAAGGATTACACTGTAGTCAACCTAGACAAATTGAACGGTTTTGCAGAAGGAACGGAAGTCACTCCTGAACTTCTTCTTGAGACTGGTGTTATTAGCAAACTTAATGCAGGAGTAAAGATTCTTGGCAACGGTAAATTAGAGAAAAAATTAACTGTAAAAGCCAATAAATTCTCTGCTTCTGCGAAAGAAGCTGTTGAAGCTGCTGGCGGTACAGCTGAGGTGATCTAACTTGTTTAAAACAATCTCCAACTTTATGCGTGTGAGTGATATCAGGAATAAAATCATATTCACTTTACTCATGCTTATCGTCTTTCGCATAGGTGCGTTTATTCCTGTGCCTTATGTTAACGCTGAAGCGTTACAGGCACAGTCTCAAATGGGTGTTTTTGATCTCCTTAATACATTTGGCGGCGGTGCGCTTTACCAATTCTCCATTTTTGCAATGGGAATTACTCCTTATATCACGGCTTCGATCATCATTCAGCTGCTTCAGATGGATGTTGTGCCGAAGTTTACCGAGTGGTCTAAGCAAGGTGAAGTTGGCCGCCGTAAATTAGCTCAGTTCACAAGGTACTTTACGATTGTGCTTGGGTTCATCCAAGCGTTAGGTATGTCATACGGATTCAACAATCTGGCAAACGGTATGCTGATCGAAAATTCGGGTGTTTCGACATATCTCATCATTGCTTTAGTGCTCACTGGCGGAACTGCCTTTTTAATGTGGCTCGGAGAACAAATTACGTCTCATGGGGTAGGCAACGGAATATCGATCATTATCTTCGCGGGGATTGTGGCTAGTATTCCAAAAACGGTTGGACAAATATATGAGACTCAATTTGTCGGCAGCGACGATCAGTTGTTTATTCATATTGTAAAAATCGCACTTCTTGTGATTGCGATTTTAGCAGTTATTGTTGGAGTTATTTTCATTCAGCAAGCCGTACGGAAAATTGCGATTCAATATGCTAAAGGCACAGGTCGTTCACCTGCAGGCGGAGGACAGTCTACTCACCTACCATTGAAAGTAAACCCTGCGGGGGTTATTCCGGTCATCTTTGCGGTTGCGTTTCTGATAACGCCGCGGACGATCGCGTCATTCTTTGGAACAAATGATGTGACAAAGTGGATTCAAAACTACTTTGATAATACGCATCCGGTGGGTATGGCGATATATGTTGCGTTGATTATTGCCTTTACGTACTTTTATGCTTTTGTACAGGTCAATCCTGAACAAATGGCTGATAACCTTAAAAAACAGGGTGGCTATATCCCGGGGGTTCGTCCAGGGAAAATGACTCAAGATAGAATTACGAGCATTTTGTATCGACTTACGTTTGTGGGTTCTATATTCTTAGCCGTGATTTCCATTCTTCCTATCTTTTTCATTCAATTCGCTGGATTGCCTCAAAGTGCACAAATTGGCGGAACATCTTTGTTAATTGTTGTCGGGGTAGCCTTAGAGACAATGAAGCAACTAGAAAGCCAGTTGGTGAAACGAAACTACCGTGGATTTATGAAAAACTAGAGGAAATGGATTTATCCATTCCCTCTTAATAAAGAGAGGACGGGGGAAATCCGAATGAACTTAGTCTTAATGGGGCTTCCTGGTGCCGGTAAAGGTACACAGGGCGAACGAATTGTTGAGGATTATGGGATTCCTCATATCTCAACAGGAGATATGTTCCGTGCTGCTATGAAAGAAGAAACACCACTCGGACTCGAAGCAAAATCTTATATTGATAAGGGAGAGCTCGTACCTGACGAAGTCACAATCGGAATTGTCAAAGAAAGGCTTGGCAAAGACGATTGTGAAAGAGGTTTTCTTCTGGACGGATTTCCGCGAACAGTCGCTCAAGCCGAGGCTCTTGAAGGAATTCTTGAGGAGTACGGCAAGCCGATTGATTATGTCATTAACATTGAAGTCGACAAGGATGTTCTGATGGAACGTCTGACTGGACGCAGAATTTGCAGTGTTTGCGGCACAACCTATCATTTAGTCTTTAATCCGCCGAAAACGCCGGGTGTTTGTGATAAAGACGGAGGCGAACTCTATCAACGGGCAGATGATAATGAGGAAACAGTCTCTAAACGGCTTGAGGTAAACATGAAGCAAACTCAGCCTTTACTCGATTTTTATTCTGAGAAAGGTTATCTTGCAAACGTGAATGGCCAACAGGACATTCAAGACGTATATGCAGATGTGAAGGATCTTCTTGGAGGATTAAAAAAATGATTATCTGTAAAACCCCACGTGAACTTGGTATCATGCGGGAAGCAGGGCGAATCGTGGCTTTAACTCATGAAGAGTTAAAAAAGCATATTAAACCAGGAATCTCGACAAAAGAATTGGATCAAATTGCCGAACGTTTTATTAATAAGCAGGGTGCAATCCCATCTTTTAAGGGGTATAATGGGTTTCGCGGGAGCATTTGCGTATCAGTTAATGAAGAACTCGTTCACGGTATTCCTGGCAGCAGGGTGCTGAAGGACGGAGACATCATCAGTATTGATATCGGTGCTAAATTAAATGGTTATCATGGTGACTCTGCATGGACATATCCGGTAGGAAACATCAGCAATGATGACAAAAAACTTCTGGAAGTGACAGAGGAGTCTTTATATAAAGGCTTGCAGGAAGCAAAACCAGGTGAACGTTTGTCGAATATTTCCCACGCAATACAAACGTATGTCGAAAATGAGCAGTTTTCAGTTGTTAGGGAGTATGTCGGACATGGTGTTGGTCAAGACTTGCATGAGGACCCGCAAATTCCTCATTATGGTCCGCCCAACAAAGGACCACGGCTCAAACCTGGCATGGTTCTCGCTATTGAACCTATGGTGAACGCTGGCAGCCGCTACGTGAAAACATTGGCTGATAACTGGACGGTTGTAACGGTAGATGGGAAAAAGTGTGCTCATTTTGAACATACAATTGCGATTACGGAAACGGGTTTTGATATACTGACGAGAGTCTAGGTGATGAAAATAATTCCGAAGACAGGTGTTTTATCCTGCTTGATAGGGCAGAAAGTTTGGATGAACATTGGCAGGACTGAATTCATCTTGCTGTTGTCATTGGAATTGTTAACGATCATCATTGTACTAACAGCAGACGGAGAAAAGCGTACATTTCATTCTCCTAAGAAAAAGAATATCAATCATTTAACCCTTTATGATTGCGTATCTCCGGAAGTTCAGAACAGTATAAACGAAACAGGGCGTGTGACAAACGGAAAACTGAGATTTTCTCTTTTGAAATTTGTCAGAAAGCAAGTTACTGATTTGAAGAAGGGAGAACACTTGAATGGCGAAAGACGATGTAATTGAAGTGGAAGGTACTATAGTCGAAACATTGCCAAACGCGATGTTCAAAGTTGAACTCGAAAACGGCCATACTGTTTTGGCTCATGTATCTGGTAAAATCCGCATGCACTTCATTCGCATTTTACCTGGAGACAAAGTTACGGTAGAATTATCTCCATATGACTTAACTCGTGGCAGGATTACGTACCGTTACAAATAAAGCACTCCGGAAACTGAAGGAGGTTGGAAACACATGAAAGTGAGACCATCAGTTAAACCAATCTGCGAAAAATGTAAAGTTATTCGCAGAAAAGGAAAAGTAATGGTGATCTGTGAAAATCCAAAGCATAAACAAAAACAAGGATAATTTATAAGGAGGTGCCCAGAGAATGGCTCGTATTGCTGGTGTAGATATCCCACGTGACAAACGTGTTGTTATTTCTTTAACGTATGTCTTCGGAATTGGCCGCACAACGGCTCAACAAGTCTTGAAAGAGGCTGGTGTTTCAGAAGATACTCGTGTGCGTGATCTTACTGAAGAAGAACTTGGTAAAATCCGTGATGTTATTGATAAACTGAAAGTAGAAGGTGACCTTCGTCGTGAAGTTTCTCTTAACATTAAGCGTCTGATCGAAATCGGAAGCTACCGCGGAATCCGCCATCGCAGAGGTTTGCCTGTTCGCGGACAAAACTCTAAAAACAATGCGCGTACTCGTAAAGGTCCGCGTCGTACTGTAGCTAACAAGAAAAAATAAGTAAGGGAGGTACCTAAACAATGGCTGCTGCTCGTAAATCTAACACGCGTAAACGTCGCGTGAAAAAGAATATTGAGTCTGGAATTGCTCATATTCGCTCAACTTTCAATAACACGATCGTTACGATCACTGACACTCATGGTAATGCTCTTTCTTGGTCTAGTGCCGGAGCTCTAGGATTCAGAGGTTCTCGTAAATCTACTCCTTTTGCTGCGCAAATGGCTGCAGAAACAGCTGCTAAAGGTTCAATCGAACATGGTCTTAAAACTCTTGAGGTTACTGTTAAAGGCCCTGGTTCAGGCCGTGAAGCTGCAATTCGTGCACTTCAAGCTGCTGGACTAGAAGTCACTGCTATCAGAGACGTAACTCCTGTTCCTCATAACGGATGCCGTCCACCAAAACGTCGCCGCGTGTAATTTGTTTGTATAGATTTTGTGTCCCTGTCAATAATGGGTTATGATACAGTTATTTATGAAACGAATGCACCGACTCGTTGCCTGAGCACATACGGGACTAAACAATGGGGAATTTCGGATGGAATCTCATATGATTCTATTCGAGGTTTCGACGTTTTGAAGGAGGGTTTTAAGTAATGATCGAGATTGAAAAACCAAAAATCGAAACGGTTGAAATCAGCGACGATGCCAAATTTGGTAAGTTTGTCGTAGAGCCACTTGAGCGTGGATATGGTACAACTCTGGGTAACTCCTTACGTCGTATCCTCTTATCCTCACTCCCTGGTGCCGCTGTAACATCAATCCAGATAGATGGTGTACTGCACGAATTCTCGACAATTGAAGGCGTTGTGGAAGATGTTACAACGATTATCTTACACATTAAAAAGCTTGCATTGAAAATCTACTCTGATGAAGAGAAGACGTTAGAAATTGATGTACAGGGCGAAGGAACTGTAACGGCAGCAGATATTACACACGATAGTGATGTAGAGATTTTAAATCCAGATCTTCATATCGCGACTCTTGGTGAGAATGCGAGTTTCCGAGTTCGCCTTACTGCTCAAAGAGGACGTGGGTATACGCCTGCTGACGCAAACAAGAGAGACGATCAGCCAATCGGCGTGATTCCGATCGATTCTATCTTTACACCAGTTTCTCGTGTATCTTATCAGGTAGAGAACACTCGTGTAGGCCAAGTTGCAAACTATGATAAACTTACACTTGATGTTTGGACTGATGGAAGCACTGGACCGAAAGAAGCCATTGCGCTTGGTTCAAAGATTTTAACTGAACACCTTAATATATTCGTTGGTTTAACTGACGAAGCTCAACATGCTGAAATCATGGTTGAAAAAGAAGAAGATCAAAAAGAGAAAGTTCTTGAAATGACAATTGAAGAATTAGATCTTTCTGTTCGTTCTTACAACTGTTTAAAGCGTGCGGGTATTAACACGGTTCAAGAGCTTGCGAACAAGACGGAAGAAGATATGATGAAAGTTCGTAATTTAGGACGCAAATCACTTGAAGAAGTGAAAGCGAAACTAGAAGAACTTGGACTCGGACTTCGCAAAGACGATTGACTAGTTTCCTATGCGAACTAGGATTTTCGTGTGTTTATTATCAGAAACAGCATTCCAATAAAGGAGGGGACATCACATGTCATACAGAAAACTAGGACGTACGAGTGCACAGCGTAAAGCTATGCTTCGTGATCTTACAACTGATTTGATCATCAACGAAAGAATCGAAACAACTGAAACACGTGCGAAAGAACTTCGCTCTGTAGTTGAAAAAATGATCACGCTTGGCAAACGCGGTGATCTTCACGCTCGCCGTCAAGCTGCTGCATACATCCGCAACGAGGTTGCTAACGAAGAAAATAACCAAGATGCACTTCAAAAATTATTCTCTGACATTGCAACTCGTTACGAGGAGCGCCAAGGCGGATACACACGTATTATGAAGCTTGGTCCTCGCCGTGGTGACGGAGCACCAATGGCAATTATCGAATTGGTTTAATATCACATATTTTTGTGTATCTAAAGAAGGGCGGGACAGTTTCTAACTGGATCTATGCCCTTTTTTTAGATACTGCAACTTTTTATATAGAGAGAATAGCAGAGCGTTAGCTGAGAGGAGGCCGGTTTTCCATGAATCAAAATCAGTTGATATCGGTAGAGGATATCGTATTTCGATATCGGAAAGACGCAGAAAGGCGAGCACTAGACGGCGTCTCCCTGCAGGTGTATGAGGGTGAATGGCTTGCTATTGTAGGTCATAACGGTTCAGGAAAATCAACACTGGCCCGGACTTTGAATGGTTTAATCCTTCCTGAATCAGGTGATATCAAGGTTGCCGGGATTCAATTGACAGAGGAATCGGTTTGGGAAGTGCGTAAGAAGATTGGTATGGTCTTTCAAAATCCGGATAACCAATTTGTCGGAACGACGGTTCGCGATGATGTGGCTTTTGGTTTAGAAAACAATGGTGTACCGCGGGAAGAAATGATTGAGAGAGTAGACTGGGCAGTAAAACAGGTGAATATGCAAGATTTTCTCGATCAAGAGCCGCACCATCTCTCCGGAGGCCAAAAGCAGAGAGTTGCGATTGCGGGAGTTATTGCCGCACGTCCTGATATTATTATCTTAGATGAAGCAACATCTATGCTTGACCCGATTGGGCGAGAAGAAGTGCTTGAAACGGTAAGACACTTAAAGGAACAGGGCATGGCAACTGTCATTTCCATCACACATGATTTGAATGAGGCGGCAAAAGCAGATCGAATCATTGTCATGAATGGCGGTAAGAAACATGCCGAAGGGACGCCTGAAGAGATTTTTAAATTGAATAAGGAACTTGTTCGAATCGGGCTTGATTTACCCTTCTCATTCCAGCTTAGCCTGCTATTACGTGAAAATGGACTGGCACTGGAAGAAAATCATTTGACTCAGGAAGGGCTGGTGAAAGAGCTATGGACATTACAATCAAAGATGTAGAGCATCGCTATCAGATGAAGACGCCGTTTGAGCGCCTTGCACTGTATGACATCAATGCATCGATTAAAGAAGGAAGCTACGTAGCCGTTATCGGGCATACAGGCTCTGGCAAGTCCACTCTTCTTCAGCACCTGAATGGTCTTCTGAAGCCGACGAAGGGACAGATATCACTAGACAGCACTGTCATTCAGGCAGGGAAAAAGAATAAAGAGCTGAAAGCCCTTCGCAAAAAAGTCGGAATCGTTTTCCAATTTCCTGAACATCAATTATTCGAAGAAACAGTTCTCAAAGATATTTCGTTCGGACCAATGAATTTTGGTTTAAAAAAAGAGGCTGCTGAACAAAGAGCGAGAGAGATGCTGAAGCTTGTAGGTTTATCAGAAGAGCTTCTGGACAGATCGCCTTTTGAATTAAGCGGGGGACAAATGCGCAGAGTTGCAATTGCCGGCGTACTTGCAATGGATCCTGAAGTGCTTGTTTTGGATGAACCGACTGCTGGTTTGGATCCAAGAGGTCGAAAAGAGATAATGGACATGTTTTATGAGCTTCATCAACGGGGAAACCTGACGACGATCCTTGTGACTCACAGCATGGAGGATGCCGCTGCATACGCTGATGAAATGATTGTCATGCATAAAGGAACGATACAAGCTTCAGGCAGTCCGCGTGATCTGTTTTTAAAAGGTGAAGAGATGGCTGGCTGGGGGCTGGATCTTCCGGAAACGATCAAATTCCAAAGACAGCTGGAAGCTGCACTTGGCGTCAAATTTAAAGAGCCTATGCTCACGATTGAAGATGCCGCTGCTGAAATCCGTACTCTCTTTCATGGGGAGAAAACCTTATGATGGACAGCATGATTATCGGCAAGTATGTACCGGGCTCTTCACTTGTGCACCGGCTTGACCCCAGAACAAAGCTCATCACGATCTTTTTATTTGTTTGTATCGTATTCTTAGCCAATAATGTACAGACATATGCACTGCTTGGATTATTTACAGCGGGCGTCGTTTCTTTAACAAGAGTTCCTTTCTCTTTTTTAATGAAAGGGTTGAAGCCTATTATCTGGATTGTCCTTTTCACGTTCCTTCTTCACATTTTAATGACACACGAAGGACCGATTATCTTTCAATTAGGCGTTTTCAAAGTCTATGAGGGCGGTTTGGTTCAAGGGATATTCATTTCTCTAAGATTCGTCTATCTGATTTTAATCACAACCTTACTAACACTAACGACTACTCCGATTGAGATTACCGATGGAATGGAACAGCTGCTGAATCCATTAAAAAAAGTAAAGCTTCCTGTGCACGAGCTGGCTCTTATGATGTCAATTTCTTTGCGGTTTATCCCGACCTTGATGGAGGAGACAGATAAGATCATGAAGGCTCAGATGGCGCGAGGTGTTGATTTTACAAGCGGCCCTGTCAAAGACAGAGTAAAGGCTATTGTCCCGCTTCTTGTCCCTCTCTTCGTCAGTGCATTCAAACGTGCCGAGGAGCTTGCGGTGGCAATGGAAGCAAGAGGCTATCAAAGCGGAGAGGGACGTACGAAATATAGAAAGCTTGTATGGACAGGAAAAGATACTTCTGTCATTGTCAGCTTGATGGTATTGGCTGCTTTGTTATTTTTCTTAAGGGCTTAGAGGTGCTGGTATGAGACTGAAATGCACGATTTCTTATGACGGACATTTGTTTAACGGTTATCAGGTTCAGCCGGGCAAACGAACGGTTCAGAGTGAACTGGAGAAGGCTTTAGCTGTCCTGCATAAGTTGAAAGAAAGAATTCCGGTCGTATCGTCAGGAAGAACAGACAGCGGGGTTCACGCAGCCGGACAGGTGATTCATTTTGATACACCGCTGTCTATCCCGGCAGAGAGATGGCCGTATGCTTTAAATGCACTGCTTCCGGACGATATCGCAGTCAAACAGGCGGAAATTGCGGATGATGGGTTCCATGCACGATTTAGCGCAGTGAAAAAAGAATATCGCTACTTTGTATACACGGATAAACACCCGGACGTATTTAAACGGCATTACGCTTACCATTTTTCATATCACCTTAATGTGCAGAACATGAGAGAAGCGGCAAAGCATCTTTTAGGGACGCATGATTTTACGAGCTTTTGCGCGGTTAAAACAGAAGTGCAGGACAAGGTAAGAACGATTTACGAACTTGATTGGACTGAGACAGATGACGGCCTGCAAATGCGGATCACAGGCAGCGGTTTCTTATATAATATGGTCAGAATTATTGCGGGTACTTTGCTTGATGCAGGTATTGGCAAAATTTCTCCCAATGATGTGAAATCCATGCTGGAAGCGAAGGATCGCGAAGCGGCAGGGCGCACAGCGCCGGGGCACGGGCTATATTTATGGAACGTTTTCTATGACAACTAAACCAGGTGTGTAATATTTTCTTGACAGAGTCTGCATAAAGTTATAAGATATCATATGGTATGTATTTCAACCCCACGATAAGCCCCGGAACTTATTGTGTTGTGAAATAGAACGTAATCGAAGTTTATTGAAAATGACAGATCATTTAGGAGGGAAATTCAATGCGTACAACACCTATGGCTAACGCAAGTACTATTGAACGCAAGTGGTTAGTTGTTGATGCTGCTGGCAAGACTCTAGGACGTCTTTCTACAGAAGTTGCATCTATCCTTCGCGGAAAACACAAACCGACTTACACACCGCACGTTGATACTGGAGATCATGTGATCATCATCAACGCGGAAAAAATCGAGTTAACTGGTAAAAAGTTAACTGACAAAATCTACTACCGTCACACTCAACATCCAGGCGGATTAAAATCAAGAACTGCTCTTGAAATGCGTACAAACTACCCTGAGAAAATGCTTGAGCTTGCTATCAAAGGCATGCTTCCAAAAGGTTCTCTAGGTCGTCAAATGTTCAAAAAATTGAACGTATACCGTGGTTCTGAGCATCCACATGAAGCACAAAAACCTGAAGTTTACGAACTTCGCGGTTAATTAAAAAGGAGGTTACCAATTTGGCACAGGTTCAATATTACGGTACTGGCCGTCGTAAAAGCTCTGTAGCGCGTGTGCGCTTAGTTCCAGGAGAAGGTCGTATCGTCGTTAATAATCGTGAAATCAGCGAGCACATCCCATCTCCAGCTCTAATCGAAGATATCAAACAACCATTAACTTTGACTGAAACAGCTGGTACTTATGATGTTTTAGTAAACGTACATGGAGGCGGCTTATCTGGTCAAGCTGGAGCAATCCGTCATGGTATCGCTCGTGCTTTGCTTGAAGCAGATCCAGAATACCGTGCAACACTTAAACGCGCTGGTCTTCTGACTCGTGACGCTCGTATGAAAGAACGTAAAAAATACGGTCTTAAAGGCGCTCGTCGTGCACCTCAGTTCTCAAAACGTTAATTTTACGTTTTCGAAGCTCTCAACCTTGGGTTGGGAGCTTTTTTATATCCTTATAAAAAAGCAGAAGCCTATATGAGTGCTTCTGCTTTTTGCTTTATAAAACGGCCGCTTTTTGCTGATTGGCTTTCTCCACTAAAGTTTCGAATAGCATCAGCATGAGCGGATATTCTTTTGTCAACATTTCTGGATGCCACTGAACCCCAAGCACAAATGTGCTGCTCTCCATTTCGATTGCTTCAATGACTTCATCCCGTGCCCGTGCAGATATAAGGAACCCGGGAGCCACATCTTTAATCGCTTGGTGATGGAACGAATTGACCAGCGCTGTATCTCCAAATATAGAATGAAGGTGCGTACCCGTTTCAATGTCAATGGTATGAGTGGGAACCTTGGTATTATTGTACTGATCATGTTTAATAGATGCATTCTTAATATAAGATAGATCTTGGTAAATAGAGCCGCCATACGCGACATTCAAAATTTGCAATCCTCTGCAAATGGCAAATACTGGTTTGTCGGCAGCAATGGCTTTTTTTATTAGTAATTGATCAAATTCATCTCGCTCGGGAAAAACTGAACCTTGCTTAGCAAGAGGCTCCTCACCGTAAAGGAGGGGGTTAACATCATGCCCTCCTGACATCACAAGCCCATCTATTTGCTGTATCATCTGATCGATTGTTTCTTCATCATTTATAACAGGCACGATAAAAGGGACGCCTCCCGCATCTAAAACAGATTGAACGTATGTATCATTTACATAGGCGCGCTTATAACCTGGGAAACGCCCGCCTTGATCAATGATGATACTCCCTGATATGCCGATAACAGGTTTCATCTATACTCATTCCTTCCAACTGACTATACTGCAGACTGCCATAAAGCTTATTAAACTTATCAGCATTATTGACAATATGACGCTTCTCTTGTAGTATACACTATTGTTCAATTAGTTTAAATTTTAACAATTTTATATGGGGGGGTTTAAAGTGAAAAAGCGGTTTATATTCAGCTTGTCATTTGTGCTTATTACCAGTATTTTCTTAGCGGCGTGCGGTAACAACGATAAAAATGATAAAGCTTCAGAGAGTAAGGGGTCATCAAGTGATACATTCACGGTTGCTTTAGAAAGTGATGTGACAACGCTTGATCCTCATGATACAAACGATAATGCCTCTTATACAGCTGAATCAGCTATTATGGAGGGACTTTTAGGCTTTGATAAGGATAACAAAGTTGTTCCTGTCCTAGCCAAAAGCTATGAGATAAACAAAGATTCGACTGAGTTTACGTTCAAGCTCAAGAAAGGAATCAAGTTCCAAGACGGAACTGTCTTTAATGCCGAAGCGGTGAAAACGAACATTGACCGTCTTGCCGATCCTGAATCTAAGTTAAAACGACATAGTTTATTTGAGTTAGTAAAAGAAACGAAAGTAATAGATGATGATACAGTGCGTGTCACTTTAAGCAAGCCATTTGCGGCGATGATCAACAACTTTGCTCATCCGGCAGCTATGATGATTAGTCCTGATGCGATAAAAAAATATGGTGACAAAGTATCACAGCACCCGGTCGGAACAGGACCGTTTACATTTGAAAAATGGCAGCACGGCGAATATCTTAAATTAACTGTCAATAAAAATTATTGGAACAAGGACCTTCCAAAGGTACATAACATTGTCTTTAAGCCTGTTCCTGAAAATGGAGCACGAATTGCGATGCTTCAAACGGGAGAAGCGGATTTCATCTATCCCGTACCTCCGACTGATTCAAAAACAATTGAGAACACCGACGGCCTGTCGCTGGTTACAAAGCCGTCTTTAATTGTGAAGTATTTTTCAATGAATACTATGAAAAAGCCTTTTAATGATGTGAAAGTCCGCCAGGCTATTAACTATGCAATTGATAAAGAAGCTTTCCTGAAAGTTGTATATAACGGATATGCTTCTGAAGCGAAATCATCTGTTGCACCTGATACACAGTTTTACGCAGGACAAACACCATACGAATATAACATCAAAAAAGCGAAACAGCTTTTAAAAGAAGCGGGTTATCCAAATGGTTTTGAGGCAACAATCTGGGGAGGCAACAGCTCTGATAAGGTTAAAATGATGGAATTCTATAAACAGCAGCTTGATAAAGTAGGAATTACATTAAAAACAGTTCCTATGGAAAGCGGTACTATCGGGGATAAAATCTGGGGTGTTACAAACGCGAAAGATGCTGATCTGGAGCTTTATAATGGCGGATGGTCTCCGTCTACCGGCGATGCCGATTGGGGTCTTCGCCCTGTCTTTGGCGGAGAGGAAGCATTCCCGCCGAATTCTTATAACACGTCCTACTATCAAAGTGGTACTGTAAACAGCTATCTGAACCAAGCGTTACAAAGTTCTGACACGGCGAAACGCAAAGAATTATATGGAAAGGCGCAGCAGCAGATATGGGAAGATGCTCCGTGGGTTTTCCTTGCTGTACCAGATTTAATTTATGCGAAAAAAGACAGTGTCGACGGAGTGGTGATGCAGCCATCAGGTGTGATGGATGTCCGCGGGGCTGAAAAAAAATAATGCTGGAGCTTGGGTGACGCCCATCCAGCGTGTTCCGGAGGCAGACTCATGTGGGTCAGCCTCCTTTTATTGAAGTCAAGGAGGGCGCTTAATGATAAAGTATTCAATCAAACGTTTATTGCTGATGATTCCTCTCTTGTTCATTATTACTGTCATTGTCTTTATGTTTGTACATATGATTCCCGGAGATCCTGCCCGGTTAATCGCAGGCAGTGATGCAACAATTGATGAAATCAAATTAGTAAGAGAGAAATATGGCTTAGATCAGCCTTTATATCAACAATACATCTCATATATGTCCAATCTCTTTCAAGGAGATTTAGGAACGTCTATTCAGGCGGGAAGACCTGTGGCAGAGATGTTGTCTGAGCGGTTTATGCCGACATTTTGGCTGACAGTTGTGAGCATGTTTTGGTCCCTGCTATTCGGAATTCCAATCGGATTGATTTCAGCTGTCAAAAGAAACAAGTGGCAGGATCATATTACAATGGTTTTTGCCGTTTCAGCGATATCTATTCCTTCTTTCTGGCTGGGGCTTATGCTCATGCAGTTGTTTTCCGTTCAATTAGGCTGGCTTCCTACAGGCGGAATAGACTCTTGGAAACATTATATTCTTCCTTCTATTACGCTAGGAGCAGGAGTTGCAGCTATCATTGCCCGCTTTACAAGATCAGCAGTCATGGATGTGTTAAAGAATGATTATATCCGGACGAGCAGAGCTAAAGGCCTGCATGAATATACAGTTCTCATGAAGCATGCCTTCAGAAATGCGATGATTCCGGTTGTCACGATGACTGGATTACAGTTCGGATTTATGCTTAGCGGATCAATCATTACAGAAACGTTATTCAGCTGGCCCGGATTGGGCCGTCTGTTAATTAATTCAATTGTGTCAAGGGATTACCCGGTTATACAAGCTGAACTTTTATTATTTTCTTTTGAATTTCTACTCATTAATTTAATTGTTGATTTGTTATATGGCTGGCTGAACCCGAAAGTACGCTACGGATCATAGGAAGGAGGATATCAAATGGAGATAAAACATGTTGAGAAGCCGGCAAAAAGCAGCAGGTTCCATGATTTTTGGGTTTCTTTTAAAAAGCAAAAAGTATCGCTGATATCCGCTGTATTTCTTTTGCTATTATTTATTGTCGCATTATTCGGCCAGTATTTTGTGCCATATGAACCTGCAAAAGTCGATTACGGCCAATTATTTTTAAAGCCTTCAGCAGCTCATTTGGCGGGAACCGATGCATACGGAAGGGATATCTTCAGCAGGATATTAGTTGGAGCGAGAATTTCCTTATCTGTTGGTTTGTCTTCTGTTTTTTTGGGAGCTTTAGCCGGGAGTGCACTTGGCATTATAAGCGGCTATTTTGGTAAGTGGATTGATAGTTTGATTATGCGATTCTGTGATATTTTATTAGCTTTTCCGGGAATGCTGCTGGCAATCGGTATTATCGCAATACTTGGAACAGGTTTGATGAATGTAATCTTTGCAGTTGCTATATTCAGCGTGCCTGTATTTGCGCGGATTGTTCGAAGCAGTGTGCTGGAGATGAAATCAAGCCTGTACGTGGAAGCGGCAAAATCAACAGGTGCTAAAGATACACGCATTATTCTTAAACACGTTTTGCCGGGTACGTTCTCAACGATTATCGTGTATTTCACAATGAGAATCGGTTCTGCTATTTTAATAGCGGCAGGACTTAGCTTTTTAGGATTAGGAGCAGATCCCTCTACTCCTGAATGGGGCGCTATGCTGAGTGATGGGCATAACTACTTAAACACAGCTCCGCATGTGACGATTTTTCCGGGACTTGCAATATTTCTCACCGTTTTAGCTTTTAATTTGCTTGGTGACGGACTCCGGGATGCACTTGATCCTAAGATAAAGGATTAGGAGGTAAATGAATGAAACCGATATTAAGCGTCAATCAGCTACGGACGAGTTTTTTTGTAAACGGTAAAGAAATTCCTGCAGTTGACGGAGTTGATTTTACGATAAACGAAGGTGAAATTCTGGGTATTGTCGGTGAGTCCGGGAGCGGAAAAAGCGTCACCTCTTTATCCATTATGAAACTGTTAAAAGACACACCGGGAAAGATAGTCGGCGGATCAATTCATTTTGACGGCAAAGACCTATTAGATCTTTCAGAAAAAGAAGTGCGGGAACTGCGTGGAAAAGAGATCGCCATGATATTCCAAGAGCCGATGACTTCATTGAATCCTGTTCTAACGATAGGGAATCAGCTAAGAGAGGCGATTAAAAAGCATCTCAAATATTCACGAAAGAAAGCGGATGAACATGCAGTTTCAATGCTGACCCAAGTCGGTATTTCAAGGGCTGATGAAATTTTACAACAATACCCTCACCAGTTGTCCGGAGGAATGAGACAGCGCGTCATGATCGCCATGGCCATGTCTTGTTCGCCTAAATTATTAATCGCAGATGAACCTACGACAGCACTTGATGTGACGATTCAAGCCCAAATACTAGATGTCATGAAAGATATGCAGGAGAAACACGGCACATCGATATTGTTGATCACACATGATCTTGGCGTCATCGCTGAAACGTGTGATCGAGTGGCTGTAATGTATGCAGGAAGAATTGTAGAACAAGGCTCGGTTTATGATCTGTTTGATGATCCGAAGCATCCGTATACAAAAGGGCTGCTGGAATCCATCCCTCGAATCGGAAAGCGACAGGAACGTTTGCATTCTATCCAAGGCAATGTTCCGATGGCAGAGGATTGGCCGGCTGGATGCAAATTTGCATCACGCTGTCCGTTTGTCTTTGATAAATGCCTGAAAAAAGAACCGCCGCTGCTAAACGTGGGGGAAGGAAGAACAAGCCGATGCTGGCTTAATGAAAATGGGCGAAAGGAGGAGCAAGTATATGAATCATGAACCTTTAGTTGAAGTGAAACACTTGAAAAAAATCTTTGCGGATTCATCGGGACTTTTTAAAAAATCAAAGCCCGTGAGAGCGGTTGATGATATATCATTTACAATTAATCGCGGAGAAACTTTCGGCCTGGTCGGAGAGAGCGGATGCGGAAAGTCGACAACCGGACGGATGTTAATGAAGCTGCTAGAGCCTACTGAAGGCAGTATTCTGTTTAATGGACAGGATATTACAAAAATGAATGATAAAAACGTGCGTAGTTTGCGCAAAGATTTTCAAATGGTATTTCAAGATCCTTACGCCTCATTGAATCCCAGAATGAGAGTGAAAGAAATCATTGAAGAACCGTTGATTGTTCATGGACTCATGACTTCTTCTGAACGTGAAAGAAAAGTGCATCAGCTTCTGGATACGGTGGGGCTGTCCCGTCAGCACGGCAGTCGTTTTCCGCATGAATTCAGCGGCGGGCAAAGACAAAGAATCGGAATCGCCCGGGCTCTCGCTGTTAATCCGAAGCTGATCATTGCAGATGAAGCTGTTTCCGCACTCGATGTATCGATCCAATCGCAGATACTTAACTTGATGAAAGACTTGCAGAAGGAATTTGGTTTAACCTACCTGTTTATAGCACACGATTTAAGTGTTGTTGATTTTATAAGCGACCGTATAGGTGTCATGTACCTTGGCAAACTGGTTGAAGTTGGCGATCGCGATTCAATTATACAGAATCCGAAGCATCCGTATACGAAAGCGCTGCTGTCAGCTGTCCCGATCCCAGACCCGCATCGCAGAAAGGAACGTATTGTGCTGAAAGGTGATTTGCCTAGTCCTTCAAATCCGCCGGCCGGCTGTCCGTTTCATACGAGGTGCCCAGTTGTCATGGGGCAATGTAAAACAGAGATGCCGATGCTAAGCAATATGTCCGAGCAGCACCAAGTATTTTGTCATTTATATGATTCAAAAAAATGATATGATAATCCCTAGCCAAAAAAATCACATCTCCTTTGTGGTTTTTTTGCGTTTCTATGAACTTTTTTCTAAATATGCAAAGGGAAAGCGATAACAATCTAGAAATATTTGTTATACTCTATACATTAAAGTAAGGAGAACGATTCATGAATGCGTTAGTAGATCATAATAGCAAAGCTTGGGATCAAAAAGTAGAAACAGGTAATGAATGGACTGTTGCTGTCGAGCAGCATGTCATCGAACAAGCGAAAAAAGGAAATTGGGATATAAGAGTGACACCAATGAAAGATGTACCGAGGGATTGGTTTCCCCCTGTCAACGGGCTGAAAGTTCTCTGTTTAGCATCAGGTGGCGGCCAGCAGGGTCCGATTTTGGCAGCCGCAGGAGCGGATGTCACTGTATTAGATAACTCGGAAAAGCAGCTGGATCAGGATAGAATGGTTGCTGAGCGCGATTGTCTCGCGATACATCCTGTCAAAGGAAGCATGGACGATCTCAGTCAATTTCAGGATGAATCATTTGATATCATTGTACATCCTGTTGCTAATGTTTTTGTTGAGAATGTCCTCCCGGTCTGGAAGGAAGCCCACCGTGTGCTGAAAAGAAACGGCGCTCTAATCTCGGGTTTTGTCAATCCTGTCGTATTTCTGTTTGATGTAGAATTAGAACAGCAAGGCATTTTAAAAGTAAAACACTCTATTCCATATGCCGACCCAGAAGATCTTCCAAAACATAAAGTGAAAAAACTGATTGAAAATAAAGAAGCTCTGGAATTCGGCCATTCCTTAGAAGACCAAATCAAGGGCCAAATTGATGCCGGTTTTATCGTCACTGGCTTTTATGAAGATAAAGGCGGTTTTGTATTGGACCAATATATTCATACATATTCTGCAACAAGAAGTGTGAAAGTATGAAAAGCAGCAACCTATTAGAGGGGCTGCTTTTATAATGCTATAGAAAGAACATTTGTTCTATCCTCTGTAGAAAGCTTCTAAATCCCCTTCTTTTTACCGGTCTCTGCACCTTCATTTGGGCGAATTTCCAACCGAATTCGGGCATGGTTTCACCATCCAAACCTCAAAATAACCGGTAAAAGGAGAGTGAATTTGTATGGCAGAGGTACTGTCTTTTATGGATGTGAAACGCCAAAAGGATTATGAATTAGAAAAGAACTTGCTTAAAGAACTCTCTCTGAGGCAAATTATTCTGTCTGTTAAGGACTGTTTGGAACCATTATTCCCGTTTTTAGATGATGAAAGAGATATTATCAGCGAAGGCTGTATTGATTTTGCGATAGAAGCTTATTTGTTAGGCGGGCGTTTTGGGATATTCGGCTATTACGGGGAATCCATGCAGAGCATTAGTGCCCGCTCAGCAAGTGAAGAAGAAGAGCTGCGTATGGAGTTTTTTGATTATCTCTATAATTGGATACACGAGCAATACGCAACATTTGATAAAAATACGGTTTATGAAGCAGCACGAAAGTTCATTAAAGACTGGTGGACAGAGGGGTTTGTCCAAAGAGAAAAACAGTGTAAGCTTCGCATGCGATAATCATATTTCCCGGCCCTGTCCCATAGTTATAGTAGTAACGGACAAGCGGGAGGGGAAGGGATGAGGAGAAAGCTTAAATGGCTCGGTTTTTTGCTAGGCTTCATCGTATTACTATTTCTATTTAAGTATCAGTTCAGCAATAACGATTCATGGGAGCCGTGGAGTCTGCCCTTGAGCGGGAAAATTATTTATCTGGACCCAGGTCATGGCGGCCCTGACGGCGGAGCAGTCGGCGGAAAGCTGTTAGAGAAGGATGTAACCCTGGAAGTGGCCTTTAGAGTCAGGGACTACCTTCAGGAACAAGGGGCGCTTGTCATTATGACCAGGGAAAGTGATACCGATCTCGCTCCAGAAGGAACGAAGGGCTATAGCAGACGAAAAGCGGAAGATTTGAGACAGCGGGTCAAATTAATAAACCATTCAGAGGCTGAACTCTATATCAGTATCCATCTCAATGCGATTCCTTCGCAAAAGTGGAGCGGAGCCCAAAGCTTTTATTTCGGAAAATACGCAGAAAATGAGAAGGTCGCGAAATACATTCAGGATGAATTGAGAAGCAACCTGGAAAACACAACCCGGAAAGCAAAGCGGATTCATGGTGTCTACTTAATGCAAAACGTCACCAAACCGGGAGCGCTTATAGAAGTCGGGTTTTTATCCAATCCAAGTGAAGCAAAGCTGCTCGGGAATTCGAAATATCAGGACAAGGTGGCATCTTCCATATATAAAGGCATTATGCGATATTACACAGAAAAAGGAGACCCTCCAGAGTAAAGGAGGGTTTTCTTATGGTTCTAAGCATAAGACACCTGCCAATTATGTATGATATAATATTGCTTGAAAACGAATACACAAAAGGGTGAGGTTCGATGATAAGAGAAGATGAAGTAAGAAAACTAGTCGGTGAAATGCGCGAACCTTTTCTTCAAAGACCTCTGGGAGAATTGGATGCCGTTAAGGAAATTAAAATAAAGCCTGAAAAACGGCATGTCAGTGTAAAAGTCGCTCTTGCAAAAACCGGAACCGCAGAACAAATGCAGATTCAGCAAGAGATCGTAAACGTCTTAAAAGGGGCAGGCGCAGAGACAGTCGGCCTTCGATTTGAAGAGCTGCCTGAGGAAACGGTTGATAAGTTCCGGGCGCCGTCAGCTGAGAAAAAAACATTATTAAATATGGATAATCCGCCAGTCTTTCTTGCTGTAGCAAGCGGAAAAGGCGGCGTAGGCAAGTCGACTGTGTCAGTAAATCTTGCTATTGCTCTGGCTCGTCTAGGGAAAAAGGTCGGTTTAATTGATGCGGATATTTATGGCTTCAGTGTGCCGGATATGATGGGCATCACTGTGCGTCCGACTATTGAAGGAGAGAAACTTCTTCCTGTTGAACGCTTTGGGGTAAAGGTGATGTCAATGGGCTTCTTCGTAGAAGAAAATGCGCCGGTCGTTTGGAGAGGGCCAATGCTTGGTAAAATGCTGAACAACTTTTTCCATGAAGTAGAGTGGGGAGAAGTAGACTATATTGTTCTTGATCTTCCGCCTGGAACAGGGGACGTTGCTCTCGATGTACATACAATGCTTCCGAGCTGCAAAGAAATCATCGTATCAACGCCGCACCCTACAGCTGCTTTTGTAGCGGCTAGAGCAGGCTCTATGGCAATTAAAACTGATCATGAAGTTGTTGGTGTTATAGAGAACATGGCTTATTATGAAAGCGCAAAGACAGGGGAAAGAGAATACGTCTTTGGAAAAGGCGGCGGAGATAAACTAGCCGAGGAATTGAATGTGCCTTTGCTTGGCAGAATCCCGTTGAAACAACCTGATTGGGATAAGGGTCAATTTGCTCCGTCTGTATATGACAAAAGCCATCCTATAGGAGAAATATATCAGGACATCGCAAAAAAAATAGTTGACAAAATGTCAGTGCAAGTATAAAAAGGCGAACCGGGATTCTATATCCCGGCTCTCCTTTTATTCACTTTCTTTGGCGGTTTCTTTTGCTGCTTTTTTCAGTTCATCTTCGAACTGTTTTTTGTAAAGCGGACTAGAAAGTGTTTCGTTAATAACCTCTTCTAAGTAACTGCGGAATTCTTGGCTTTTTGCCAGTTGGCTGTACTTTTTATTCATGCCTGGATCCTGCATAACGTCCATCAGCATCTTCTGATAATCCGGGTCCTTCATCAGTTTTTTTATCACTTTTTCATGCTCTTTTTGAAGAGTTTTCGCAAAACCTTCGGCAAAATCAGTGTCTTCAAAGATGTTTTTCCAAAATTCTTCTCCTTTTTTAGAGGTGAGTGTTTTTACTATCGTTCCTTTAATCGCATCTTGGTCAATCACCAACGCTTCATTCATCGCATCATCGTTTAATAATTCCTTAATGGCTTTCTTTCCATCATCAGTTTTTAATATATCAACAACCATTTTTTTAGTCTGATCATAGTCCATATCCGCTGCTTGGTCTTTTGGAGCACAAGCTGTTACAGATAATAACAAAAAACAGCTTATCAATAGCGTTTTGGCTTTTGACATGGTTAAGCTCCTTTCACATACTTGTCTTACTTTTAATATGATTCATCTGTTTAGAATTATACATAACAAAATATCGCGGTTTGCGATTCTTGAGGGGTGGATGAAAGAAATGAAAAGCCGTGGTTTGGTTCGTTTTTTCTTTTCTAATTTAGCTGTCGGAGCGGTCATCACGGGTATTGTGGGTTTTGCTTTAAAATGGGGAGGATATAAGGGGCTGTTTCTAGAATTCGAAGCGGGGCAGATTTTCTCTGTGTTATTTTGGTTTGTTGGAGTTGGCATGATTTTTAGTGTAATCAGCCAAATGGGGTTTTTCGTTTTTTTAACCGTTCACCGGTTTGCACTTGAGATATTAAGATCCTCATCTTTGTGGAATTTGCTTCAGTTGTTTTTCATCTTGTTTGTTGCTTTTGATTTAATGTACGTGCGGTTTTTATTTTTTGGAGAGAGCGGAGAATCGCTGACTGGTTATGCGTGGTTACCGGTATTTTTACTGATCTTTGGGGTGGTAACAGCATATATAAAGCAAAAGCAGTCCCCTAAAAAAACGTTTGTGTCATCATTGTTTTTAATGGTTGTGATTACTGCATTAGAATGGTTCCCTGCGTTAAGAGTAAATGATGAGGACTGGCTTTATTTAATGCTTTTTCCGTTAATGGCGTGTAATGCTTTCCAATTGCTGATGCTGCCAAAGTTTGCAGCGAAGTAATTACTTTATCTCTGAGGATTTGGCATCAGAATTTGCAATGAGATCACCTACGGTTACATTTTTTAATCCTTTTTCTCTCAGCTGATGGATGATATCGGGCAGCGCTTCTTCTGTTTGTTTTGCCGAATCGGAGGCGTGTAAAAGAACAATGTCTCCTCCGGAAACTTGCTGGGTCACATTATCGATGATTTTTTCAACTCCGGGATTCGTCCAATCCTGAGAGTTTATGCTGTAATGAACGACCGTATAGTTGTATTGCTTTGCGACCGTTAGAACATTCTTGTTGAATTGTCCGGTAGGGGGTCTTAATAGCTGCATGTCTTTGATCCCTAACTTTTCAAAGGCAGTTTGCGCACGGTTAATGTCCTTTTTTATTTCGCTGCTCTCTAAATTGGCATAGTTTTTATAGGCGTAGCCCATGCTCCCTATTTGATGGCCGTCCTTCACGATACGCGCCACTGTGTCGGGGTGGCGTTCAGCCCAAGAAGCGGAAAGAAAAAACGTCGCATTTTTAATCCCGTTCGCCTTCAGAGTATTAAGTATAGGTTCGGCTTTTTCATCACCCCAGCTGATATCAAAAGTAAGGGCAACGTCTTTCGAATCTGTTTCTCCTTTATAAATGGCTTTAGGTCCGGTGTCAGTTGAAAACACGGGAAGCGGGACAGCTCTTTGGATATAAAAAAAGCTGGCTGCTGCAAATGCGGCGATAAGTATAATGATAAATTGTTTCACTCGTTTAATGTGCCACACATAGAAGTGATTCACTGATGATGCCTCCTTATCTTGTCCATTGTTCTTGTATTACATCTTATGAGCATGGCCGATTGAATATAACCCATAAAATGTATCTTTGTATACAGCTTAAATTAGGTGTTGACCTTTTGATAATATCCGTGATATATTATTATTCGTCGCTGATAAACAGCTGACAACAATTAAAAGCTTCATTAAATGCTTTGAAAAAAGTTATTGACTTAAAAGAAGCTGAATGTTATATTAATAAAGCTGCTTCGTTAAGTGGCAGTGATGATCTTTGAAAACTAAACAAGACAAAACGTACCTGTTAATTCATTTTTTATAAATCGCACAGCGATGTGCGTAGTCAGTCAAACTAGGCCTGCACGACGCAGGTCACACAGGTGTCACCGCAGGATGCGGTGAGCTTAACCTGTGATCCATTTTATCGGAGAGTTTGATCCTGGCTCAGGACGAACGCTGGCGGCGTGCCTAATACATGCAAGTCGAGCGGACAGATGG